>JBBRFZ010000137.1:0-6487 GCA_038241165.1 Burkholderiales bacterium
AGCAATCCCAGCCCTCCGCCAACCTCCACCGCGGCGGGAATCCGCCCGAGCCGCGCACGCACCCCGCCGCCCCCCGCCACCACCAGCAGGACAGCTATTAACATCCGCGACTCGATGTTATTGATCCCGCCCGTAGTGGAACGTCGTGTTGGAGGCGGCGGCAAGGGTTCGCCATCGATCACCTTCATTATCGCGGCGGTACCCGATTCGATGCCTGCATAAAAATCGCCGGATTTGAAACGCGGCACAATGATCTTGTCGATGATGCGGTTTGCAGTCGCGTCGTTCAGCGCGCCTTCCAGACCGTAACCCACCTCGATGCGCAGCCTGTGGTCATCCTTGGCAATCAGCAGTAGTGCGCCATCATCCACTTTCTTGCGTCCCAGTTTCCACGCCTCCACGACTCGGATGCTGAATTGCTCGATAGACTCGGGTTGGGTGGTCGGAACGATCAGCACTGCCAGTTGAGTACCCTTCTTAGCTTCGAATGCGGCCAGGCGCGAATCCAGTGACTGGATCTGTTGTGCATCCAGCGTGGAGGTCAGATCGGTGATACGCTGGGTCAGCGGCGGAACCTTCACTTCGTCCTGTGGCACATCGGCATGCGCCGCCCCGGTCAGCAGTAGCGCCAGCAGTACGACTCGCGCCCATGACTGCTTCATGCTAATCCACCGAAACCGGAACCTTGGACGAGTTGAAGTCCACCGTCGGCGGACGCGATATCTCTTTCTCGTTTTCCACCGTGAACGACGGCTTCACCTTGTAACCGAACACCATCGCGGTCAGGTTGCTCGGAAAGGTGCGTATTGCGACGTTGTATGCCTGAACCGCCTGAATGTAACGGTTGCGCGCCACAGTGATACGGTTCTCCGTGCCTTCCAGCTGTGCCTGCAGGTCGCGGAAATTCTGGTCGGATTTCAATTGCGGATAATTTTCCGTCACCACCAATAGCCGGCTCAATGCGGAGGTCAACTGGCCTTGTGCCGCCTGGAACTTGGCGAATGCCTGCGGGTCATTGATCAACTCGGGTGTGGCCTGGATGCTGCCGACCCTGGCGCGCGCCTTGGTGACGCCCAGCAGCACGCTCTTTTCCTGGGCGGCATAGCCTTTGACGGTGTTGACCAGATTGGGAATCAGATCGGCGCGCCGCTGGTACTGGTTCAGCACTTCCGCCCAACTGGCCTTGATCTGCTCGTCTGTGGTCTGAAATGTGTTGTAGCCGCAGCCGCTCAACAATGTCGCGAGTAAAACCATCCACAAGATACGCATCGTCCGCCCCTCCGATTGAATACCAAACCATATGTAAAAACTATAGCACTAAACCAATATAAATTTGAAAGCTCTTGTAGGAGCACTAAAAGTAGGCAATCTGCATCTGCTTCAGCAGATGCAGATTGCCTACTTTTAGTGCTCCTACTTCATACAGACTGCCCCGCCGCGTAGCCGGAAGCCCACGCCCACTGAAAATTGTAGCCGCCTAGCCATCCGGTTACATCCACCACCTCACCGATGAAATACAGGCCGGGCACTTCGATGCACTCCATGGTCTTGGACGACAACGCACGCGTGTCTATCCCGCCGCAGGTCACCTCAGCCTTGCTGTAGCCGGCCGTCCCGGACGGGACGATCTGCCAGTCGTGCAAGTTTGCGGCGATCAGTTTTCGCTCTTTGTCGTTGTATTGGTTGAGCGGCTTGTTCTCGATCTGCTTGTGCGCGGTCAACTCGGCACACCACACCTCGGAAAAGCTTTTTGGGAACCATTGGATCAGGTAATTGCTCAGCAATTTTTTGCTGGCCTTCTGTTCGTCCAGCAATACCTCCATATCGAGATCGGGCAACAGATTGATGTCCAGCGGTTCCCCATGCTGCCAGTAAGACGATATCTGCAATATGGCCGGGCCGCTCAGGCCGCGGTGCGTGACCAGCAGGTTTTCCCTGAATGATTGCTTACCGAAACTCACCACCGTATCCAGCGATACACCGGTCAGTTCGGCATAGGGCTTCCAGTCGTCCGGTGCAAAAGTCAGCGGCACAAGACCGGGCTTGAGTTTTGTGATGGGTATGCCGAATTGTTCGGCGACGTGGTAACCCTCTGGCGTTGCGCCGGTCTTGGGGAGGGACAGGCCGCGAGTGGCAATCACCAGAGATGCGGAATTGATTTCGCCGCGAGTGGCGCTGTCATGGAACTTGTGCTCTTGCTGCTTCGGCTGTCCGTTTTCCGGTGAAGGATAATACTCGATCTCGCCGACCTCGCAGCTCATGAAGCGCTTCACGCCGACGGCTTCGCACTCGCCGCGCAGCATGGCGATCACCGCTTCCGATTCGTCGTCGCAAAACAATTGCCCGAGGATCTTCTCGTGAAAACCGCTGTTGTGCTTTTGCAGCAGATCGATGAAATCCTGCGGCGAATAACGCGCGAGTGCCGAGCGGCAAAAGTTCGGGTTGGCGGAGATGAAGTTTTCCGGTTTGGTATTGATGTTGGTGAAGTTGCAACGCCCGCCTCCGGAGATGCGGATCTTCTCGGCAAGCTTCTTGGCATGGTCCAGCAACACCACCGAGCGGCCACGCTGTCCCGCCTGAATGGCGCACATCATGCCCGCCGCGCCGGAGCCGATAATAATCACATCTGTTTTCATATTTATTCCATAAAGCTCATAACGAGCATTGATTAATGAGCATATTTTTTGACGAAACCCGTCACCGCATCGCGGTACTCTATCCAGCCTATCGTAGCGCTGTTACTGTGTTCTCCGCCCTTGATCAGGATGAGCGCTTTTGGCTGCGGTGCGGCATCATAGAGCTGCTGTGCCATCCGGACCGGAACCCGTTTATCCCAGGTACCCTGGATCAGCAGTACCGGAATTTTCAACCGGGATATTTTTTTCAGCGAGTCGAAGCGCTGGTTCAGCAACAAACCCACCGGCAAATAGCTGTATTCAATTTCACCCATCGCCTCCATCGAGGTAAAGGTGCTTTCGGTAATCAGCCCCGCCGCTTCGGGATGATGCACCGCCAGATCGATTGCGATCGACCCTCCCAGTGAATGCCCGTAAATAAAGGTCTGCCCGGGTTTCACACCACGCACCTTCACCAGATATTGCCAGGCCGCTTCGGCATCCTGATACACCTTGGCTTCGCTGGGCTTCCCGCCGCCGCTACTGCCATAGCCGCGATAATCGGTCACCAACACGTTGTAACCTAGCATATGCAGGTGCAGGGTATGTTCCAGATGATCGGAAAGGTTGCGGTAATTGCCATGCAGATACAGAAAGGTCGGTGCATTGGAATGCGCAGAGGGAACCCACCAGGCTTGCAATTCCCCTTTGTCCGCTCCGCTGCCCACCGGGATGCGCAATTGATCGAACTTCATGCCCAATCGATCCGGCGTGGTTTGCAGCAGCAATTCCGGTTCAAAGATATGTTCACGCTGTGTCGCCCACATATATGCGCAACCGGCCGCATACAGCAGCGCAATGGCTGCCACGCTGATCGCGATCCGGCGCGTCCAGCCGATGGTCAAGTTGTCCCCCCGATACTTTTCCACAAACACGAACCCTTGCTGGCCTTGTCTATGTCGGCAAGCTGCTGTTCGTGCTCGGCCAACTCCTCGGTACTGGGCTGCAATACACGCAACTTGGGACGAGCCGCGTCAGTGCTCAACACGGCAGGTTTGCGCGCCATGGGCACATCCTCACCCAGCAGGCTTTCCTGTCCGCGCGTCATCGCAAAATACACTTCGGCAAGTAATTCGGTATCGAGCAACGCGCCGTGCAGGCTGCGATGGGCGTTGTCTATCTCATAGCGGCCACACAACGCATCCAGACTGTTTTTCTTGCCTGGATGCATTTCGCGTGCGGTTTTGAGCGTATCGATCACCGCGTTCTGCAACGGCGGCATTTCGATCAGTTCCAGTTCACGATTGAGAAAGCCGATATCAAACGGCGCATTGTGGATAATCAACTCCGCATCTTCAATGAATTCAAGAAAGCCGGTCACGATGTCGGCGAATTTCGCCTCATTCTGCAAACGCTCATAGGTCAGGCCATGCACCGCCACCGCACCCGCCTCGATCTCGCGTTCAGGATTGAGATAGCGGTGAAATCGGCGCAGCGACACTTGGCGTCCATCCAGCTCGATTGCCGCCAGCTCGATGATGCGATGGCCCTGTTTGGGATCCAGGCCGGTGGTTTCGGTATCCAGCACAATCTTACGCATTGTCTACTCCTTCAACAGCAAGTCCGGCAGCGAGCTTTTCGGAAATCAATTCCACGCCGCGATTCGCCAGCTCATCGGCACGCTCGTTGCCATCGTGCCCGGCATGTCCCTTGACCCACACCCATTCCACCGTGTGTTGTATTGCCAGCGCGTCCAGTCTGCGCCACAGATCTTCGTTCTTGACCGGCTTCTTGTCGGCCGTCTTCCAGTCGCGCAGTTTCCAACTGTGTATCCAGGTACTGATGCCCTGCTGCACATATTTCGAGTCGGTATGCAGCCGCACATGGCAATGCCGCTTCAATGCTTCCAGCGCGGAAATCGCGCCCATCAACTCCATGCGATTGTTGGTGGTGTGCGCCTCCCCTCCAAACAGCTCGCGTTCCTTGCCTTTGCTGCGCAGCAGCGCACCCCATCCGCCCACGCCGGGATTGCCTTTGCATGCGCCATCGGTAAAAACTTCAACTGGTTCATTACTCATTGTGGATCCGTCTCGTTACGCTGTGTAATCTTGTTGTTCAACTTCGGCGCGGCCGGCAACAGCTTGCCCACCAGTCCCTCGTTCCACTTCGGCTTGATCAGCCGCATTCCGTGTACGCGCTTGATCGCATGCACGAAATACACTCCGCCGCTCACCGCCCACCAGCGGTCACCGGCACTTTCCATGAAAGCGAACCGTTCCAGCCATTTGCTCTGGTGGAATGGTGGCGCATACGCGGCAAAACGGGCTCCCGCCACCTCGAAGCCCAGCAACGCCAGCCAATCCTTGATGCGATTCAGTGCAATGAACTGGCCTTGCCACGGATAACCCCGACGCCTGCCCAGTGCACGATGCAACCCCCACAAGCTGTGCGGATTGAAACCACTGATGATCAGATTACCTTCCGGCCTCAGAATCCGGGCCGCCTCGCGCAATATCTGGTGCGGGTATGCGGCAAATTCCAGAGTGTGCGGCATCACCACCAGATCCATGCAGTCGCTGTCAAAAGGCAACTCGGTACAGATCAGGCGCACGTCATTTTCCGCCTGGTTTCCACCTGTGATATGCAACGGTATACGGTTGTCCTGCAAAAAATCATGTTCGGGCAAACCCAGTTGCAACGCGTTATAGCCAAAAATGTCGCTCACCGTGCGATTGAAATAGACCTGTTCGCGCTTGAGCACATAGTCACCCTGCGGGGTGGCAAGCCATTCGCCCAGACTATTTGAGGTTGATTTATAATTCGGCATCACTCAACTTCCATTTGCTCCATGTTCAACATTACAGCTATACCCGCCCTGCAGGACAATTACATCTGGGCCCTCCACGACGACCGGCACGCTGTCGTGGTCGATCCGGGCGAAGCTGCACCAGTGCTGGCCTTTCTGAATGAGCGGGACCTGGTACTGGATGCGATCCTGTGTACTCACCGCCACGGCGACCACATCGGCGGCATCGCAGAATTGCGCGAAGTATACAACGTGCCGGTATATGGGCGGCGACATCCGAACAATCCGTACATCACCGATGAACTGCGCGAGGGTGACAACCTCAAGCTGGAGGGACTTGGCGCCCAATTCGACATCATCGAGATTCCCGGGCATGTCGACGACCACATCGCCTTTATCGCACCCGGCACTGTGTTCTGCGGGGATGTGCTGTTCGGCGCAGGCTGCGGCAGAAACTTTGAAGGGACGCCGGCACAGCTGCACCATTCCCTTACCCGTCTGGCCATGCTGCCCGATGCTACCCGCGTATATTGCGCCCACGAGTACACTGCCGCCAACCTGCGTTTCGCGCTGGCCTGCGAACCGGACAACACCGCCGTGAAACAGCGCATCGCCACCACCGAACAACTGCGCGCAGCAAACCGGATCACCCTGCCTTCCACCATCGCCCTGGAAAAAGCCACCAACCCGTTTCTGCGCTGCACCCAGCCGGAAATCATCCGTACCCTGCAACAGCACGGCCTGCCCGACACCAGCGAGCGAGGTATCAGCGAACTGGACGTATTCACTGCCATGCGAGCCTGGAAAAACCATTTCTGATTGCGGCAAAAGCCGTTCTGGGATATTCTGCGCGCCCTTCGGAGAGGTGGATGAGCGGTTTAAGTCGCACGCCTGGAAAGCGTGTTTAGGATAATATCCTAACGGGGGTTCGAATCCCCCCCTCTCCGCCAAATACAAAACCGTCCCTTCCGGGGCGGTTTTTTCGTATCAATGCGTATCAATGGGGTCAGACCCTAAGGTCTCCCCACAAACCCCCGTTGCAATTCAATAAACAGGGGCGTATTGT
>JBBRFZ010000138.1:0-6440 GCA_038241165.1 Burkholderiales bacterium
AGTGGAAGCCATTTTGATGCGCGTGGAAATGTAAGCCTCAGCACCATTGGAAAGCTCGAATTCGGCAACCAGAGGGGACGCGTTTTTCTCCACAAAAATCATAATGGTCGTCGTACCGGGAATCTTGCTGGTAACCTCAACCGGTACAACCACGCCATTTTCGGCAATGTCCGGCACCTTGATCAGGATATCCTTGCTTTCTGCGGCGCCAGCGATGTTTAAGTTCTTCATCGCGTCTTCCATGTTTTTCGAGCCGAAGGCCGCCTTATTCCATTCCGCAGCCAGCACCTGGCCGGGCTTGAGCAAGCCCGCAGCGATCGCGACCGCTACCGTTCCTGCAGCCCCAGTACCCTTCAAGAAAGTTCTACGCATTTGGTTCACAGCACACACTCCTCATAAAAAATCAAGTTAAAGACCTTGAACATAATCAGTGACCAGATCAACTTCGTGCTCGGTCAGAATCTGATGCTTGCCGAAAGGCGGCATTAGTGTATTGGGATTAGCTGCGGATGCATCCCATATCTGGGCACGCAGCTTGGCACGGTCGGGAAAGCGCCCCTTCATGGCCACGAAGGGCAACGCAGCATTTCCGGGCGACTCGGCCTCAGGGTCGCCAGGGATCGCGTGACAGGCCAGACAGTTACCTTTTGAGCGCTCGAACACGAGATCGCGGCCCGTCAATTCCTTCGCTTTCTCAGCAGCCACAACTGGCCCAACCCCAGCGGCCAGCACTACGGCCAACGCAATCAAAATGGATGATTTGTTTTGCACCTTGACCCTCCCTCTTCGTTTTGTACATTCTTAAATTTAACCAACTAAAATGCATTTCACAGGAGAATGCACCCTGCTTTGCAATGTGAACAAAGAATACATAATTTCATTCATTCCATGCAAGCATTTTTTACGAATTTCCCTTTTTTTTCCTATAGTTAGTACATATGTACTATATAAATTAGCAAATGATTAATTGCCCATCCGCCAACCAAATACAGGAATTTTTATACACGGGAAACCAGCTTGTGTTATATTTAAGACAAGTATATTTCTTAAAGTATATTTCTTAGATCAAGGAATTAATCATGGATATTTCTGGCGCTTCCAGCATCAGCACCCTGTCAGGCCAGGCGGCGGGCGATGCCGTCGGCACTCAAGTTCTGAAAAAAGCGCTGGAAATTCAGACTCAGAATGCGAAGATTCTAATCGATTCCTTGCCACAACCGGCCCAATCCACTTCAGCCAATCTGCCTCAGCACCTCGGGCAGAACGTAAACACCACAGCCTGATTTCGCTCCAATTCATCCCCGGTTTGGGTGCTCCGCTCTACTTCGTTTCGCTCAATAGTTTAGAAATCATTTCCTCAGCCTGCATCAAATAGCTGCCACCAAATAAATTAAGGTGGTTAAGGATGTGGTACAGCTGGTATAACTTCTTCCTTACCTCATAACCCGCATCCAGCGGGAAGACCTCGCGGTATACCGCATAAAAAGCCGGGGGGAAACCGCCAAACAGTTCGGTCATCGCGAGATCTGTTTCCCTGTCGCCATAGTAAACCGCAGGATCGAAAATGACCGGCTCCCCGGCATGAGTGTAACCATAGTTGCCGCTCCAAAGATCCCCGTGCAGCAGCGACGGAGGTGGCGCGTATCCGGGGAAAAAGGCATCAATCCGCACCAGAAGACGCTCCCCTTGGTACTGTAGCTTACCTTTGTAACCATTTTGTGCCGCCAGTGCAAACTGGCATCCGAGCCGCCGTTCGCGCCAGAACTCAGGCCAATTATCTGTCTGCGCGTTGATCTGGGGCGTGGAGCCGATTGCGTTGCCGCGTCGCCAGCCATGCCGTGATGCGGTTACCCGGTGCATGCCAGCCAACTGACGCCCCAGTTCTTCCGCCCGCCCTTTTCCGCCAACGCTGAAATCCAGGAATTCGAGCACCAGGAATGCCGAATCCGCAGCCACTCCCGTGCATACCGGCATAGGCACGCGGATTTCACCGGTCAGGGCGATTTCGCGCAACCCTTCTGCCTCAGCCTCGAACAGGGCAAGACTCGCTGCGCGATTGACCTTGACAAAGAAACGTCGCGCACCGTCCTTGATCAAATAAGCGGAATTAATGCAGCCCCCGCCTACAGCACGGACAACTCCCGGGGAAAACGCCTCGCCGGTAGCCGCCGAGATGTCTCTACTGATGTGCTGCCACATTGTTCATCTCAACTAATAGCGCCTTTCCCAAGGCGGCGTTGGGTTCTTGCCGGACCATAATCCAAGGCGGCGTATCTTGGCCTGGAATTCCGCCTGTTCATAGACCCTGCGGTCTTCTGCCAGTTGCTCCCTGGTATAAGGGCGAAACCACCATGCGTATCCGGCCGCGACCTGGGCCAGACCCGCGTCAAGCACCTTGGGGCAGGCCGATGCGGTGCAATTCGGCAAGGCAACCATCACCTTGCCAACGATGCGGCCGTGCGGGGCGCTCCTTTCCCCTTCGACGGTTACATCACGTCCATAAACAAGTGAACCCAGGTTCTGCTGCGACTGATCGCCGAACGCTTGAAGGCGGTCCGGCGCGTCGATGCCAGCAAGCCGGACGATGTACTGCTGACGGGAAGAATCTTGAACAGCGATAGTATCGCCATCCAGAACTTTTACCACCCACCCCGACAGGGTATCGGCCTGCGCCAGCGCCGAACATAGTCCGCAGACGACAACCACTGCAAGTCTAAATACCATGGTAATGCGACGCATAATCATAATTGGCCATTGCCCTTCCTTTGAGCAATACTACAATAGGCGAAACAAGTATGAGATGATTTTATGAGCCTGAGGTTGCAGATATTTCTCAACAAAAACTGCCTAAATCGGTCATTCATGCATATAGTGCGGTTTTAAACCAATAAAATTCAAGCATACTCTGAATGCACGTCTATCTATCTTGATACCAGCGTCATCAACTATCCGAATAATGACAATATAGTTTTCTATTTTAGATGGTTACAAAAAGCCCATTTTTGATCATGCAATTATTTAAAACTCGTCTACAATTTCAATTGTTTCACGTTTAAGACCATTTGCTTAATGCTTGCTAAGCAGCGAATAATCAGCTTCATGTCTTGCCAGGTCGAAGCCAACCGCTATTATCGAGGTTGCGTAGGCGATCGGTCAGCATGTAAAGATCGTGATCAGACATAAAATCAGGAAAACCGCAACGTAGCTCTGCCAAGCATTAGGTATGAAGTTGAAGAGTTGGGCGACTTCGGTGCCGGTTATTCATCGCTGCAATACCTTAAGCGACTGCCGCTGGATCAAATCAAGATTGACCAGTCGTTTGTACGTGACATTGCTACCGATGCAAATGATGCAATCATCGTGCAAACCAGCATCGCGATGACTCAGGCGCTCGGGCTAAATTTGGGCTCTTCGACGGTTTCATACGTAAAAAAAGGATGGTCGTGATCTCCGAAATCGAGTATCTACCTGGGTTTGCGAAGACTCGGATAGGGAAACGAAATGGGAGCGACCATCCCGGTGGGAATCATGGGGTATCAAGGGCAAGTGATCAAGGACATTCGTGTGGATGAAGCTGCCGGAAAGGTGAACATTGTCTGCAACCGTGATCGGCGGCGGCGTCCGGTGGATGCGCGCAGTGGACGCGCCGGCAGCGTTCATCGATTCAAGCGGCGGACGATCCGCGATATTCCATTGGCAGGCTATGCCTGCGAGGTGGAGATCGAGTACGCGGAAACTTACCTGTCGCCGTCCAACATCCGCGTCGAGGCACTGCCGTTTGTAGCGCCCAAGGCGCGGGTAACGCGCCGCTACGCCCGACTGATTTCCGGCCTGTGCCGCCATATGCCGATCTCCACGGTGTCGTTGCACACAGGCTTGCGCTGGGGCAGCGTCAAAGCGATCGATGTGGCGCATATGTCCGAGACGATTTCGATGCCGCACCCGCAAACCTTGTCCGGCATCCGCTATCTCGGTGTGGATGAGGTGGCACGGGCCAAGGGCCACGACTATCTGACCCTGGTCTACGACCTGTCGCCGGGGGAGAACTGCGGGAAACTGCTGTGGGTTAAGGAGGGCCGCGATGCGGCCGTTCTCTGCGAGTTTCTCGACACTTTGAGCGAGGAATGCGCCACCGGCATTGAGGCGGTGGCCATCGACATGGGTCTCGCCTATATCGCCGCCGTCACCACCAGCCTGCCTCACGCCGCCATCGTGTTTGACCGCTTTCACGTGATGCAGCTCTTCACCAAGGTGATCCGCGATTGCCGCCGTGCCGAATTCAAGGCAGCGAAGACTCTGGGCGACCTGACGGGGCAGCAGACCATCAAGGGTAGTCTCTACCTGCTGCTGTCCAACCGCAGCACGCTCAAGGACACCGATCAGGGGCGACTGGATGTGCTGCTGGCGCAGAACCAACCCCTGAATATTCTTTACACGCTGAAAGAACAGTTGCAGCGTCTGTGGCATCAGCCCACCTCTCCTGTCGAGATGACGTCTCGCCTGGATGATTGGTGCGGCATGGCCCGCGAAGCGAAAATTCCCGGCTTGGCAAAATTCGCCAAGACTTTGCAGTCGCATCGCACGGGCATCTGCAACTATGCCGCGCATTCGATTACCACCGCGCGTCTGGAAGCCGGCAATGTCGCCATCGGCCTTATCCGCAAACGTGCTCGCGGAATTGCCGATACCGAGTATCTCAAGATGAAAATCCTTCAACTCAACACACCTGATCAACCTTCGTTCCTCTTCCGCAAATTATCCGGGATATCTTCCGTATGAAACCGTCGAAGAGCCGGAATCATCCTGCGCGCCACTCAAACCTCCCAATCGCAAGCGATCCAGTTTCAGGATGCTTTTAAGGCGGGCAAACAGCATCTCCACCTTCTTTCTGTCTTTGCGTGATTGCTTGTGCGCATCGGTCGTGGCGATTGCGCGTGCCTCCTCGCGGGCGGGTTCATGAGGGCTGCGATCAATTTTGCGAATCACTATATTGGGGTAGCATCGAAGTTTATGTGCGCAACCCTGACAGTCGTAAAGCTGGCGCGATAAGTAAATAGGTTTTTCTGCTTGCTGCGCCACGCAGCCTGCAAGTATTTACCAGCAGGGCATACATAGCTGTAGCTCTCGGCGTTACAAGTAAAGGCGCCCGAACAAACTGCGCACCGAGGAACAGGAAGGACAACTGGCCGACTATCTGCCTCGGTACCACCGTGCGCATTCCCAAGCCGCTGCCCGAAATCCCGGATTATCGCGATCCTTACGACCTGCCTATCCTGCAGCTCGCCGTCACGGGCAAGGCTGACTATCTCGTGAGTAGCGGCCAGGACCTGCTGGGCCTTGCCGGCGAGTTCGTCTGCCCCATCGTCAGCGCCGATCAATTCATGAAAATTCTAACCAGATGATTACTCGCGACATCATTGGCAATCACTGGAACCCTGTGCTGCTTCGGCGCTACAATGGCGGCCTAAACAAAATCGTATCGGCCGCCTGCTTGCCGCTACGAACGTATGCATTTTATTTTCCCAGGCCAACGTCAAGGAGCGCCGCCTTGCGTTGGATGCCAAGGCCAAAAAACCGGCTAATTCGAGATTTCAACTGCCCCGATGTCCCCACCTGACCACCCCAGCACAACGCCCCAGCCCGACCAGGCCGATTTGCGTTCGATCGGCCGCCTGTTCCCCTATCTGTGGGAGTTTCGCGGACGGGTACTGCTGACGCTGTCCTTGTTGATCGGCGCAAAGCTGGCTTCGGTAATGGTGCCGCTGGTGTTGAAGGAGATCATCGATGCGCTGGACAAGTCGCGCGCCGATCTGGTTTTACCGCTGGCGCTGATCATCGCTTATGGCCTGCTGCGCTTTGCCAGCACCACCTTTGCCGACCTGCGCGATGTAGTTTTCGGCAAGGTGACGCAGCGTGCCATGCGCCGGGTGAGCATGGCGGTATTCGAGCACTTGCATGCGCTGTCGCTGCGCTTTCACCTGGAGCGCCAGACCGGCGGCATCACCCGTGATATCGAACGAGGCACCAAGGCCATCTCCAGCCTGGTGGGGTATTTGCTGTTCCGGATTACGCCGACCGTGCTGGAAATTCTGATGGTGGCAATGATTCTGTTCATCAAGCTGGATTGGGTGTTCGGAGTAATTACGTTGGTAACGCTGGCGGCATATATCGGTTTTACCGTGGCCATTACCGACTGGCGCACGCAGTTTGTGCGCCGCGCCAACACGCTGGATTCCGAGGCCTATGGCAAGGCGATCGACAGCCTGCTGAACTATGAAACGGTGAAGTATTTCGGCAACGAGCGTTTTGAAGCGTCGCGTTACGACGCAAGTCTCATCGAATGGGAACGTGTTGCGTTGCAATCGCAGCGCTCATTGGGCCTGCTGAATGCCGCGCAAGCCGGCACCATTGCCATTGGCGTGACGCTGATGGTGATCCGC
>JBBRFZ010000139.1:0-6244 GCA_038241165.1 Burkholderiales bacterium
AAGTTGGCGGAAAATACGCGGTGCAGATAAGATTGAATTGTTGCTAAAGGGAGTTCCCTTCAAAGACGGTGAACCGGTACAAGATGATCTGCCGGCTCAACAGAAACTTGCCGCCTGACGCATCATGCTAAAGATCGACCAAACACCAGATTTGACCATAACTCCAAATCGGAACGCTGCTCCGGCTACATATAAAAATGAACAGGATGTGTACGTTGGCGAACGGAATAAAGGCCGTATCTGTTGCATTGTGCAAGCTTGTTTGCAGCGAGAAAAATTAAAGCGGTTTTGAGTGGCTCAGAAATATTGCGACTCTGGATTTTTAATTATTTGAATCAAATCATGAAGACAATCTTTCAGCCGACTCTGTCATACACAATGCACCGCCTGTTGTTTGCAAGAAAAGGAGGTGCAGGGTGAGTTCAATGAAACATATGGAATATTGCAAGACGGCGACCCGCGCCGGTCTGAAATATGTCACCGATAACCTTGCAGGCATCAGCCGGCACCGGGCCGGCAAGGGGTGGAGCTACTGCGATGCGGAAGGTGTTCGCATCGCCGATCCTGCCACGCGCAAGCGGCTTAATGCGCTGGTTATCCCGCCGGCGTGGATTGATGTATGGATCTGCCCTGAACCTAAAGGACACATTCAGGCGACAGCGCGCGATGCGCGCGGACGCAAACAGTATCACTATCATCCTTCCTACCGTGCGGCCCGCGATCTGAACAAGTTTCAACGCATGTTCGTGTTCAGCGAAATCCTGCCGGCGCTGCGCGAGCGCGTGGAACGCGATCTGCGCGCTCGCAAACACTCGCGGCGCCAAATGCTTGCCTCGGTGGTGTGGTTGCTGGACAAGACGCTGATCCGCGTCGGCAACGACGAATATACACGCGCGAATCACTCGTATGGGTTGACGACATTGTGCAGGAAACACGTGCAGGTGAAGGGAACGCAGATGCGCTTCAGCTTCCGCGGCAAGAGCGGGGTCGAGCGCCTGGTGGAGATCGATGACTTGCGGCTCTCCCGTATCGTGCAGCATTGTCAGGAACAGCACGGGCAGGAACTATTCCAGTATCTCGATGCTCTCGGCAAATACAAACCGATCACATCCGAAGATGTGAACGGCTATCTGCGCGAAGTCAGTGGTCTCGACATTACGGCCAAAGATTTTCGTACCTGGGGCGGCACCATGGTGGCAGCGGTGAAGTTGCGAACGCTGGGACCGGCGGCCAGCCGGGGCGAGGCGGATCGCAATATTCTGCAGGCGCTCGACACCGTGGCGGAGCGGCTCGGTAACACGCGTGCCGTGTGCCGCAAGTATTATGTGCATCCCGCACTGCTGCATGCCTATCATCTGGGACTCACGGCTCCACACTCGGATGTGCCGGAAACGCTAAACGCTCATCATGAAATGTCGCATGCCTCGTTGCGGCGCGACGAGCAGGTGGTGCTGAATTTTCTGCATGAGTCGGTCGTGTAGACCGGGCAGATAGCATCTGCTCAGCGGGGTTTGATATCGCTCTGCTTGATACCCGCATCCGGTTTGGCCTGACTTATCAGCGCGGCGCAATTGCTGATTTTTTTCTTGCCGAATTCGAGCAGCGGCAAAGCGCACCGAAGCCCGCCTTTGACAGGAAGTTCGACGACCATGATGAGGTCGCGGAACTGGTGAACTATATTCGCAATGCCTGGGGCAACCACGCGCCTCTGACCAGCGCGGACGCGGAGTCCAAAGTGCGCAAGGACGTCGAACATGGCGGCGGCTGAGGTTCCGAAGGCGTTGTTGTGGAATGCATTCTGCTTCTCTCGAACGAACGCTTGTCCCCGGTGCCGGTAACGGTCTTATCTTCGGCCGTGACGCGACGATCGCGGTTTCGCCGGGTTCCTCATAGCCAACCTCCGGTGAAACCCCCTCGCCGCAGGCCATTGACGATGTACGGGCAGTTTCGCATCAAGCGCCACAGCAAGCCGGTTCGATAGTTTTCGATCATCAGATTAATCGGTCCCTGGTTGATCCCGTAATGCCACGACGAAATCCAGCCATACCGGTTCTCGGGCTTGTGCGGGTAGGTGCGATTGAAGGTCGCCTTGAAGCCGTAGCGGTGGCCAACTTTCCAATCGACCTCGCGTACCAGATAGTCGATTGCGGGCAACACGATCTCCGGCGCGAACGGCAGCGACGTTACCACTGCCCATGGCGCAATCGTGCCATCGTCGGGCCCGTTCGGCACGCCGCGGGCCAGATAGCCAAAGAACCGCCGCTCCATACCGTCGACCTTGATGGTATCGGGGCCGGGGCCGTCGCTGGCGGTAATGCCCCAGCAATCCCGGCTATAGCCCGCGAACTTGAGTGGATTCGCGATGGCGTATTGCCGCTGCACATAGGTCGCGCGCCGGCTGTTCTCGAAGTAATCGATGCCTTTATCGCGCATGAACGCGTCCTGAATGCCGCGAAAATCAATCCAGATGTGCGAGATCTGATGGGTGAACAATGACCCGGAGTAAAGATATTCGTGGCCGTAGCTTTGTCGCCATTGATAAGTCGTACTCCACGCGGCATAGCTGCTTTCCGGCAATGGATGAGTGGGCGAACCCAGCCCCAGAACATACAGCAACAGCGCTTCATCGTAACCCTGCCAACGATACCTGAGAAATCCGCTTTCGGGTTTCCAGCCATGGGTGAGCGTTGCGCCATCGTTTAGCGCCCAGCGCCAATCGACGCGCCGGTAGAGCGCATCGGCGAGGCTGCGGATTTCCTGCTCGTCGACCGCATCCGCATCAAAGTAGACCGCCGCAGTCAGCGCGCCGGCCAGCAGCATGGCACTGTCGATGGTCGACAGTTCGCACTGCCAGGCGCGCCGACCGGTCTGCATGTCGAGAAAATGGTAATAGAAACCATGGTAGCCGGTGGCATCAGCCTCGGTGCCTTGCGGGCTGTTCCAGAAAAATCGCAGCGTGGCCAGAACCCTTTCAACCGCCGCATCGCGCGTGACGAAGCCGCGTTCGACCGCCACCGGGTAGCTTGCCAGCGCGAGGCCCGTGGCGGCAATGCTCGCAGGCCAATCGGGCGCGGTTTTGTCGATCACCAACCCGTTGGCAGGATTGGTCTCGTGCGCAAAATAGCTAAACGCCTTGCTCTGCAGCCTTTCAAGCTCGGCATCCACCGCCGGTTTCCCGCCGCTCACGGTGCTGCCCCAATATCGAGGTGTCCTGCGCGGGCATCGGCATGGCGCCGGTTGCTACACGTCCTGTAGTCGTTATCCTCAACTCCGACAAGTAATTTGTGGATTACATACACCCCGGCAGTGCAGGCAATCCTTGTGGATTCAATGAAAGGTTTGCTAAGCGCTGCGATACTGCGATGAGTTTCTGGGTCGACGCATACAAGGAGGATGACGTCAGTCTTTCCGCGGGGTACACGACAGCTGTGGGTAATGTACATATGTCACAGCACGTCGCACGCAGGACATCGTGTAGATAAGGGAGTAATAGCCAAAAATGCCCATGCGATTCGCATCATTTTGATCCTTTGGAGCGTGTTATTAAGACTGCTTTAGTGCGAAATGGACAACAACCTCGAAGGTCTGTTCTTGGGTGCCAGCTCAACGCGCCTGTCGGTTGTCCGATTGCTGTATCGGATGCGCGAATATTACGACACGAGTTCGCGCAGCACGTAGGGCAGGATACCGCCATGCCGGTAGTAATCGACTTCGATCGGCGTGTCGATGCGCAGCAGCAGGATAACGTTCTGTTTGCTGCCGTCCTTGCGGGTTATCGTCAGCGTCACATCCTGCTGCGGTTTCAGGTTGTTGTCGACGCCGCGGATGTCGAAGGTCTCGTCGCCGCTCAGCTTCAATGATGCGACATCGGTGTCGCCCTTGAATTGCAGCGGTAGCACGCCCATGCCGACCAGGTTGCTGCGGTGGATGCGTTCGTAGGATTTTGCAATGACTGCCTTCACGCCGAGCAACTGCGTGCCTTTGGCCGCCCAGTCGCGCGACGAGCCGGTTCCATATTCCTCTCCGGCGAAGATCACGGTCGGTATGCCCGCCGCGAGATAATTCATTGCCGCTTCGTAGATCGACATCTGTTTACCCTGGTACAGCGTGTAACCGCCCTCGATGCGCTTGCCGTCAGCGTCAGGCGGCAGCATCATGTTCTTGATGCGCACATTGGCGAAGGTGCCGCGCATCATCACCTCATGATTACCGCGCCGCGAGCCGTAACTGTTGAAATCGGATACTGCCACGTCGTGATCCTGCAGGTAACTGCCGGCAGGCGAGCTGGGCTTGATAGCGCCAGCGGGCGAGATGTGGTCGGTGGTCACCGAGTCGCCGAAGATCGCGAGGATGCGCGCACCGGAGACCTCCTCGACCTTGCCGGGTTGCATCGAGAAGCCCTCGAAGAACGGCGGCTCGGCGATGTAGGTCGACTCGGGCCAGGTATACACCTGGCCGGACGGTGCTGCGATCTTCTTCCACAGCGGGGTGGCATCGGCCAATCCAGAATACAGGCGACGGAAGGTATCCGGGTTCATCGCAAGTTTCATCAGTGCCTGCACTTCGTCATGCGTGGGCCAGATGTCGCCGATGTAGATATCTTTGCCGTTCTTGCCTTTGCCGAGCGGTTCGGTGCGGAAATCTTTCAGCATCGTGCCGGCGATCGCGTAGGCGACCACCAGCGGAGGCGAGGCAAGGAAATTGCCACGGATGTTGGCATGGATGCGCGCCTCGAAGTTGCGGTTGCCCGACAGCACTGCAGCGCACACCAGGTCGTTCTTGACGATGATCTCCTCGATTGTCGGCGAGAGCGGACCGGAATTGCCGATGCAGGTGGTGCAGCCGTAACCGGCGAGATAGAAGCCGAGCTTCTCGAGATAGGGCAACAGGCCGGCCCTGGTCAGGTACTCGGTCACCACGCGCGAACCCGGTGCGAGCGAGGTCTTTATATGCGGTTTGACCGTGAGTCCGAGTTCGACCGCCTTCTTGGCGAGCAGTCCCGCGGCGAGCAACACCCCGGGATTTGAGGTGTTGGTACAGGAGGTGATCGCGGCGATCAGCACGTCGCCCGAGCCGATGGCTATGCCATCTGTAGTCTTGAAGCGCTTGCCGAGGTCGGCGGGCTTCTTGGCAAAACCGTTCTCGGCCACGGGCTTCGCGAACAAGGAAGTGAATGTTGCCTTGACCTGATCCAGATTGATGCGGTCCTGCGGGCGCTTTGGTCCCGCGAGCGAGGGCATCACGCTGGACAGGTCGAGTTCCAGGCTCTGGCTATAGTCGATGTCGCCCGCTTTGGGGATGCCGAACATGCCCTGCGCCTTGAAGTAGGCAGCGAAGGCTTCGATCTCTTCTGCACTGCGTCCGGTGCCTTCGAAATAATCCAGCGTTTTGTCGTCCACCGGGAAGAAGCCCATGGTCGCGCCGTATTCGGGCGCCATGTTGGCGATGGTGGCGCGGTCGGTGACGCTGAGCGATGAGGTGCCCGCGCCGAAGAATTCGACGAACTTGCCGACTACTTTGGCCTTGCGCAACATTTCGGTGATGGTGAGCACCAGGTCGGTGGCAGTACAGGCTGGGTGCAGCTTGCCTTTCAGATTCACGCCGACCACGTCAGGCGTCAGGAAGAACACCGGCTGACCGAGCATGCCGGCCTCGGCCTCGATACCGCCCACGCCCCAGCCGACCACGCCGATGCCGTTGATCATGGTGGTGTGGCTGTCGGTACCGACCAGCGTGTCCGGGTAATACAAGCCGTCCTTCGATTTGTATACGCCGCGTGCCAGATACTCGAGGTTCACCTGGTGCACGATGCCGATACCGGGCGGCACGACCTTGAAGGTGTCGAACGCCTGCATGCCCCATTTCATGAACTGGTAGCGTTCTTCGTTGCGCTGGAATTCCAGTTTCATGTTCTGGGCCAGCGCGTTCTTGTTGCCGTAATAATCGACCTGCACCGAGTGGTCGACTACCAGGTCAACCGGCACCAGCGGCTCGATCAGTTTCGCATTCTTGCCCATGTTGTGCGCGACGCTGCGCATCGCAGCGAGATCGGCGAGCAGCGGCACGCCGGTGAAATCCTGCAGCACGATGCGCGCCACCACGAATGGTATCTCCGCGTTGCGCGGGGCTTTCGGAAGCCATCCTGCCAGTTGGCGAGTTCTGCGACGTGGTCCGGCGTGACCTTGTTGCCGTCGCAGTTGCGCAGCACCGACTCGAGCACGATGCGCAGCGACACCGGCAGGCG
>JBBRFZ010000140.1:0-6212 GCA_038241165.1 Burkholderiales bacterium
GGCGGTGGGGGGGGGGCGCCTGTGTGGGTGTGGGTTGTTTTTGGCGGGCCCCCCCCCCCCCAAAATCTCTTGGCCCCGGGGCCCCCCCCCGCTCCTACAGGTGCTGCGTTACTGGCGGCCGATCGGCTTAGCCATCATTTCCTTGCAGGCCGGGGCTAGTTCATCCTGATGCTGCGCGAGACATTTCAGGACTCTGCCGCCGCCGCGTTTTTCGTCCCGGCAGAATTTTCTGGCATCTTCCCTGCACGCTTTGTTGAATTTCCTGGCCTTTCTTTTTGCTTTCGCGATGTTCTTCTTGCAGGCAGGTGACAATTCGCTTGAATGTTCATTGAGGCATTTCGCCACAGCTCCGCCACCCGGCTTCATGCCCTGGCACAGTTTGGCCGCGTCATCGGCGCAGGTACTGGTACCGGCGGCTGAGGCACCCGTTGCCAATACCAGGCAGAACATCCCCGCCAGCACGGAAAACCACTTCATTTGAACGCCGGATAACACAGTCACATTTTTCATGTACATCACTCCTTCCCGTTAGTTAAACGATCCATCCAGACTTCATCGACATCATAACTGCCTGTCCTCAACGCGATAGCCGGCCGTTCGGATGACACGGGCGGGCATCGGCCGATTAACGGAGGCATGTGTCATGGCGGACGAATTGTTGATGTTTCGTATCGCAAAAATGATCGGCTAGACTTGCTGTCAGCAGGGATATACTATTCGCGTGAATCGTTGCCTGTATGCAGACCCGCACAAAGAGCCGGGAAACAAGACGCATGTAGCCATGATCACTTTCGAAGCGGCTTTTCCAGCAAGCAGTGACGATAACGATAAAAGATTTCTATAACGGGAGAGGTAAGCACAAATGAAAATGGATATCAGTACCGGGATCAGTATTGCTGCAATTTTTATCATGATTTATTGCCTTGTTCTGGTACTCAAACTGGGCAAGCAAGTGCCCGGCGGGGTGGTCGGCAAGAACTGGAAATTCCTCACTACTCTGGTGGTCTTGTTCACCCTGGGTTACCTGACAACCCCGTTCTTTGGTCTGTTGCCTCCGGAATTCGCGACCCTGCTGGTGTCGCTTATTTTCTTCTTCGGCGCGATTTATGTGGTGATTACCGTCAAGCTGATTTTCCGGATCATTGAAGAACTGTCGGCGTAAGACAGATGAATCCGGATACCGTTTACACCAAGACCGAAAAGGGCAAAGAGCGGTTTGACGCGCGGGATATTCCCACTGCCTTGCGCCATGCCCTGATTCTGGTGGACGGCCGCTCGACCCTTCAAGAGCTGATGAAAAAGGGCGAAGGCCTGGGGAATCTTGCAGACTCTTTCGAGATGCTGGAGGAGATGGGACTGATGGCGCCGGTGGGGGCAATTGCAGCAACGCCGCCCCCGTCTTCTTCCGGGCCCGAAGCAAAGCCGGTTTTGGCAGGTGCGTCGGTAAAACGACAGTTGATGGCATTGGCCATCAGAATATTGGGCGACAAGGCCGAGAAAGTCACCCGGAAAATCGATGAAACCGTGGACTCGAATGACGCGTTGATGCACACCATCGACAGCTGCGGCAAGGTGATCAAACTCACGATAGACGAGAAAAAGGCCGGGGAATTTGTTGCTGCTGCCAAGGCCATTATGGCGAATAACGGCTAGACGGCCGGTCGTGCAGGAAAATTCTTGGGGCAACTGTAGGAGCGGGCCATGCCCGCGAACAAAAATAGTGTCGCGGGCATGGCCCGCTCCTACATGTAATGCCCCTGCGCATCACCGTTCAACGTGACCCGCTGCGACTGGTGCAGCATCTTCAAATAGTGCAGGGTCTGCATCTCGGTCAGGCGGCTGGCGGTACGTGAAAATTCGCCGGCTGCCATATCGTCGGTGAATACATCTTCCAGCGGCACTGTAGACGTTGCCACCAGCCTGACGTGATTATCGTAAAACACGTCGATCATCCAGGAAAAGCGCCGCGCTTCCGATGCAAAGTCCTCGGTCAGTTTCGGGATATGCGATACGAATACTGTGGGAAACCGGTGGGCGATCTCCAGATAATCGGGCTGCGAATGCGCGCCGCCGCACAGCTCCCTGAAGTCAAACCACACCGCATGGTGCGCGACCCGTTTCACCGGGATATTGCGGCTCAGGATTTCAACATCAGCATCTCCGCGACGCGTTTTCCCCGCGATCTTGTCGAACAGCGCATCCAGCTTCGCTTCCTTGTCGGCAGCGTCTTGCTCGTTGTTCGCCACCAGAAACAGCGGCTCGCGGGTCAACGCCCGCAGGCGGTAGTCGCTGCCGGTTTCGATGTGCATCACCTTCAACTCGCGCTTGAGCAGCGCGATCACCGGCAGGAAGTTCTTGCGCTGCAAACCATTCGGGTACAGTCCATCGGGCGGGTAGTTGGACGTGGTCATCAAAATCACACCGCGTTCGAACAGCGCCGCCACCAGCCGCCCCAGTATCATCGCATCGGCAATGTCGCTGACGTGAAACTCATCCAGACACAATAGTCGGGTGGACTTCGCGATGCTGTCGGCCAGCGCGATCAGTGGATCTTCCTCGCCGGCCAGCGCCTGCATCTCGTGATGCACCTCCGCCATGAAATTGTGGAAGTGAATGCGGCGCTTGCGGCGATACGGCAGGCAGGCGTAAAACGCGTCCATCAGAAAAGTCTTGCCACGCCCGACATCGCCCCACAGGTACAACCCTCTGGGCACATCAGGGCTGAGCAGGCTGTGCCCCAGGAACTGGTTGCGTTTGGATTTGAATTCCACCAGCTGATGCCACAGCACATCCAGCTCGTCGATCGCCGCGGCCTGCGCGGCATCATATACAAAGCCCGGCAATGCACTGGCGGCCTGGTACCAGGCCTTGGGGCTCATGTGTTTGTCAGTATGCGTAGTTGTAGTGTGTTGTGGCATTCCGCAATTATGCCGTGTTTCCTTGTTTCGTAGGAGCCGGCCCTGCGTGTGTTGTTGGGGCTTCAGCCCCTTAGTGTCAATTCCACACGTTACTTGTTGCGTAGTGGATTGCCTGCCTTTGGTACAACCACGGCGGTGCAAACTCCGTCCAGTCTTTGACTGGAAACGGATTTGCCTACCCTTGCGGTGTACTCCTTGCGGGTGAAGCCCGCGAACCCTATATCCCGTTCGCCCTGATAACCAGCGACTTGGCTGGTGTCTTTTGGCAGCCTAGTCGCATGGCTAGTTGTTATATCAGCTTGTCGAAGGGTCGCGGGCATGGCCCGGTGACAACACCGCATCTGCGTCAGCAGATAGCTGATTGCCTACTTACAGAGCGCCAGCACAACAGCGATAGCACAAACGTGTTTGCGCTTTATTAATCGTACTATCCAGCGTATTATGTGGCGCACTGTAAACAAATCAATCAAGGAATGAATCATGACCAACCTGACTGCCAATGACCTGAAGACCAAAGGCATAGCCGCCATCGAAGCTGCGCTGGAAAAGCAGCCGGAAGCGATAGTTTCTGTGCGCGGCAAGGAACGCTTCGTCGTTATGGAGATCGCGCAATATCATTACCTGCGCGAATGCGAACTCGAAGCCGCTTTGGCCGAGACGCGCGCCGATGTAGCGGCGGGGCGTTTCGTCAAGGAATCGCCGGCATCCCACGTCAAGCGGGTAAAGAAGATCGCCGCATGAGTAATAAGAAAGCTTCGCGAAGCGTGACCTTGTCCCCCTCGCCCGCTTGCGGGATAACCAGCGACTTGGCTGCGGTCGTATGCAGCCTAGTCGAATGGCTAGTTGCTTAAGCTAGAGGGAAGCGGCCGTGACGGATTTCATCGTCGGGTGTGATTGATTGCCATGAGCTTCACCCTGATTTTCACTGACCAATACAACAAACGCGCCGCGCGTTTTCTCAAACGCCATCCCGAGCTGGAAACACAATACCTCAAGACATTGCAACTGCTGGAATTGAATCCGCATCATCCTTCGCTACGCTTGCATCCATTGAGCGGCAGGCTACAGGGGCTGCACTCGGTTTCCATCAATCTTTCTTACCGCATCACACTCGAACTCTTGATCCACGATCAGGAGATCATCCCGATTAATGTGGGTGATCATGACGTTGTGTATTGATGAAAGTAGCTTTTGTAGGAGCGGGCCATGCCCGCAATCAATCAATGGGTCGCGGGCATGGCCCGCTCTTACGGGGGTTTCATTTATCCCTGACGTGGCCCGGTGGCAACTCTGCATCTGCTTTAGCAGATGGCAGATTGCCTACTTTTAGTGCTTCTACCCGATGTATCAACAATGATGACACGCCTCCTGTATTTTCATAAACTGTGGCCTGGAAAATCACGGGGGCATACATTATGAAAGTCATCATAAAGAAATGGGGAAACAGCACGGCAGTGCGCATACCCGCGTCAGTCATGTCGGCGGCGCATGTCGATTTGGACCAGACTGTCGAGGTTCGAGAGGATAAGGGCTGCATCATCATCGAGCCGGTGCGGCGCAAGGCATACAAACTCGATGAACTGCTGGGCGGTATCACCGCCAAGAACCGGCACAAACTGATCGACACCGGTGAGCCTGTCGGCAAGGAATTCTGGTAACGGCGCACGATAAGCCACACCCAAATGCAATGCAGTAAGCGAAGAGCTGAATGAACTACGTGCCAAGATTGCCGCCCTGCTTGGGATTGGCTGAGTTAGCTCTTGTATAACTTGCCAACTTTAAGGTCACAAGTTGTGACCTTAAAACATGAGATTCCAATCTGGCATCTCAAATTTGAAGTCGCAAATTGCGACTTCAAGTTGGTGGTCACAATTTGTGACCACCTAGCCAAGACTAAAAAATTGGTCGAAATGGGTATCGAAGCAAATCAATATTGCGCTGATGCGCAGCACGCTAACCTTATAGTATTTGGGGTGAGCCGCAACAAAAGCGGCAGGGGAGAAGAGATGGCTGCCAAAATGCCGATAGCGTCTGTGGAGCAGATCGAATCGCGGATATTTTTCATTTGTGGACAGAAGGTCATGCTGGATGCCGATCTGGCTGAGTTCTATGGAGTTGAAACAAAAGCTCTAAATCGTGCTGTTAAGCGGAATGTCGAACGATTTCCTGAAGACTTCGTGTTCCAGTTAACTCCTGAAGAGTCTGCCGATTTGAGGTACCAATTTGGCACCTCAAACTTGAGGTCGCAAAATGGCACCTCAAACAGAGGCGGTCGACGTTATCTACCATATGTCTTTACGGAGCACGGCGCAATTATGGCCGCCAGCGTGTTGAATTCACCAAGCGCCATAGAGGTCAGTGTACATGTCGTGCGCGCCTTCGTGCACTTGCGCGAGATGATCGTCGGCCACAAAGAACTGGCGCAAAAGCTCAACCAGCTTGAGCGCAAGGTCGGCGCACATGACAAGGCAATTGCCGAGATCATCAATGCCATCCGCCAATTGATGTCACCATCCGACCCTAGGAAAAAACGCACCATCGGCTTTGCACCGTGGAAGGAAAAATAACCTCTTTCCTCTTTCCTCTTTCCTCTTGCCCCTTTCCCCTTGTACCTTTAACCTTAGTACCTGTGAATAAAAAATCAAAATCGATAATTGCCCTGGCAGGTGTTGCGATAGTGATAATGTTCGCAATCCAGTCTTGCGGCGGATCAAGTGGCGACTCGACCCCGACCCGCTCGTATTATCTTGGCAGCACGCCGTTCTTCACTACCCCCGCCGCGTTTCCCGATTGGCGTTTTGAAAACCTCAATGACCGCGATCTGCTGTCGGTGCACGTGGACGATTTTCTGGGCATCCCCTGGACCCAATTCCAGAACAACACCGCGCTGCCGGCCGCCTGGGTAAGCCAGTGGGCCACGCTGGCGACCAACGCAAAGGCGACGGGCAAGACGCTGTACCTCGCCGTGTCGCCACTCGGCAACCGCACCACGCTCGCGCCGAATATCGATAACAGCAGTAACCGCACGGAAAACTGGGCGCCGGTCGATGGCGCAGGGTGTTACCAATTTTCCAGCGATGCCAACGCGGCCAATTACAAGCAGGCCTATATCAACTACGTGAAGTACGTCATCGGCCTCGTGCTGCCGGCGTACTTCAGTCCGGCCATCGAGATGAACATGCAGTTTGCGCGCTGTGCGCCGGCGGACAAGGCCGCGTATATCGCCTGGTACACCGACGTGCACAACGCCATCAAGGCGGCCTATCCGCAACTGGTGGTGTTCCCGACTTTTCA
>JBBRFZ010000141.1:0-6206 GCA_038241165.1 Burkholderiales bacterium
AATATCGTTGACGCATTGGCAGGCTTGGCACGCAGCACAATTTCATCACCGCGACGAAATATCTCCACCTGTTCCGCTTCAAAGCGAAACTTCTTGGGCAACCGAACAGCCTGACTATTCCCTGATTTGAATACGCGCGCAGTAGACATCACAAGCCTCCTTTATATATACGTTGAGTATACACATATCAGAATATGGAAACCAGCAAGACTTATGATTCAAGAGACAAGAGAAACCAGGTACAAGGTACAAGGGGCAAGGTTCAAAAATCAAGAGCGAGGGCGAAGATTAAGGGAACAGCTCAGCTTCCGCAAGAAGTTTGCCTTGCGCATCCTTGCCCGACACGATCGGTTCTGAATGCAGCTTCCAGTCTATCGCGAGCGCCGGATCATTCCAGCGTATGCAGCGCTCGTGTTCGGGAAACCAGTAGTCGGTGGTCTTGTACAAGAATTCTGCAGTTTCGGTCAGGACACTGAAACCGTGCGCGAACCCTTCCGGCATCCAGAACATGAGCTTGTTCTCGGCCGACAATTCCAGCGCGACATGTCGCCCGAAAGTAGGCGAGTTTTTGCGGATATCCACCGCAACATCCAGCACCGCGCCCTGTACCACGCGCACCAGTTTGCCTTGCGAATGTTGGATCTGGTAGTGCAAACCGCGCAGTACATTTTGATCGGAACGGGAATGGTTGTCCTGCACGAAGTCTACATCGCGCCCGGTCAACTCGGCAAACCTGCGCCGGTTGAAGCTCTCGAAAAAGAATCCCCGGTCATCGCCGAACACCCTGGGTTCGATGATCAGCAGGTCTGGAATCGCGGTATGGATCACTCTCATGAAGGCATGCCCCCGTCCTTGAGCATCCGCATCAGATATGAACCATAGCCGCTTTTGATCAGCGGTGCGGCCAGCTTTTCCAGTTGCGCGGCGTCGATGAATCCCATGTGATAGGCGATCTCTTCCGGGCAGGCGATCTTGAGTCCCTGGCGGTGCTCGATGGTCTGAATGAACTGGCTGGCCTCGAGCAATGATTCGTGCGTGCCGGTATCCAGCCAGGCGTAGCCGCGCCCCATCATCTCGACGGACAAGTCGCCGCTCTCAAGATAGCTGCGATTGACGTCGGTGATCTCAAGCTCGCCGCGAGGGGAGGGCTTGAGGTCGGCGGCAATATCCACAACACTGTTGTCGTAAAAGTACAGGCCGGTGACCGCATAATTGGATTTTGGCTTGACCGGCTTTTCTTCCAGCGAGATCGCGCACCCTTTCGCATCAAAATCCACCACACCGTAGCGTTCCGGGTCGCGCACATGATAGGCGAACACCGTTGCGCCGGTGGTGCGCTGTGACGCATTTTTCAATTGATCCTGGAAGGTATGGCCGTAAAAGATGTTGTCGCCCAGCACCAGTGCGGTAGGGTGATTGCCGATGAACTCGCGGCCGATGATGAATGCCTGCGCCAGTCCGTCCGGCGAGGGCTGCACCGCATATTGCAGGTTCAGCCCCCACGCGCTGCCGTCGCCGAGCAATTGCACGAAGCGCGGCGTGTCCTGCGGCGTGGAGATGACCAGGATGTCGCGTATGCCTGCCAGCATCAGCGTGGACAGCGGATAGTAAATCATCGGCTTGTCGTAGATGGGCAACAGCTGCTTGGATACTGCCAGGGTCACCGGATGCAAACGCGTTCCGGAACCTCCGGCGAGGATGATGCCTTTTCTGGCAAGTTGGCTCATGCGGGTGTTCCTTTAATAAATTTCATCTGAAATAATTTAGGTGATGAAAAAAGCTTTGCCGTAGGAGCGCAACTTGTTGCGCGATGATTCTGATTCGCCCGACAAGTCGGGCTTCTACAAAAAACCAGATTCCGGGTCGCACGGCAAATCGGGCTCCTGCAAAAACCGCGCGCTAACGGATTATTCGGGCTCATGATTTTGTCTCTGAAAATATTTGGTAAGTCAGCGCGATGCCTTGTTTCAGGCTGGTTGACGCTTTCCATCCCATGCTGTGTATCTTGCTGACATCCATCACCTTGCGCATCGTGCCATCCGGCTTGGTCGTGTCCTGCACGAATTTTCCCTGATAGCCGACTACATCTGCAACAGTTTCGGCAAGTTCGCGTATGGTCAGGTCGGTGCCGGTTCCGACATTGATCAGCGGGCATTGCGACGGCGTGACCAGCGCATCGTAACGCGCATCATCCAAGGTGGCCAGATACACCAGCGCGTTCGCCAGATCGTCAACATATAGAAATTCACGTTTCGGTTTGCCGCTGCCCCACAGCACCACCTCGGTAGCACCCGACACTTTGGCTTCGTGCATCTTGCGCATCAGCGCGGGCAGCACATGGGAATTGTTCAGGTCATAGTTATCGCCCGGCCCGTACAGATTGGTCGGCATCGCGGCCAACCACTTGGTGCCGTATTGGCGGTTGTACGACCAGCACATCTCGATGCCGGCGATCTTGGCCAGCGCGTAGGGCCGGTTGGTGGCCTCCAGCGGGCCGGTCAGCAGATATTCCTCTTTTATCGGTTGCGGACAATCGCGCGGGTAGATGCAGGAGCTGCCGAGGAAGATCAAGCGTTTAACCTGCCCGCGATGGGCCGCGCGCGAGACACTGGCTTCAACGAGTAAATTGCTCATCAAAAAATCCGCCGGGTAAGTATTGTTGGCAAGAATGCCGCCGACTCTGGCCGCTGCCAGAAACACCACCTCGGGCTTTTCCTGTTCGAAAAACCTTTGCGTGGCAGCCGCGTCTTCCAGGTCCAGCTCGGCATGAGTACGCGTCACCAGGTTGGTGTAGCCCTGTCGCTGCAGTTCGCGCACGATCGCGCTGCCCGCCAGGCCTCGGTGTCCCGCTACGTATATCTTGGATTCCAAAGGCAATGACTTGTCTGTTAGGTTCATAGTTGCAATGGATGATGTTCAGGACGGAGCTTTGCTCACTTGTTTTTCGCGTATCCGGAATCGGGTGCTGAGCTTCAATAATGATATCGACACTGTGCAACCAAAATTGTGTCGTCTTGAACTGCGTAAACCAGTCGATGCTCTTCGTCAATGCGGCGGGACCAGAATCCGGAGAGGTTGTGTTTGAGCGGTTCCGGTTTTCCAATACCCTCAAAAGGCGCGCGTTGAATACCTTTCAAGAGTGCATTGATTCGCTTCAATGTTGCTTTGTCTTTCCCTTGCCAGAATAGATAATCCTCCCAAGCCTGGTCAGAGAACTTAATCGGCATCAATCAATTTCCGCGTCGTGCCGCCCTTCGAAGCAAGTTGATCGATGGATTCCATGAGTCTCTTTGCATTCTTTGGACTACGCATCAGATAGGCAGTTTCTTCAAGGGCATTAAAGTCCTGAAGCGATATCATGACGACCGGATTACCGGATTGGCGGGTGATCAATACCGGAGCGCGATCCTCTCCGACCTTGTTCATTATTTCAGCCAGGTGCTGGCGTGTATGACTATATGTAATTGCTTCCATGCCGACCTCCATTAATATGTACAGATAATAGTACAATGCGCTGGAAATTTCAACACTTAATTACTTATAACCCAAGCCAGATACTTTGTCCCCGTATCTCGATGACCGGCTGGCTCTTGGCTCTGTTTCATTCATTGTAATCGTACGCGGTGAAGCCGTGTTTTTTCACCAGCTCGTCGCGTTCCGCGGACTTGAGGTCTTCGCGCACCATCTCGGAAACCAGTTCGTGGAAAGTGATCTTCGGTGTCCAGCCCAGTTTTTGTTTGGCCTTGCCCGGATCACCCAGCAGGGTTTCAACTTCCGTGGGACGGAAGTAGCGCGCATCGACCTGCACAATGCACTTGCTGGCGCTGTCATAGCCTTTTTCGTCGATGCCCTTACCCTTCCACTTGACGCTGATACCCAGTTCCTTCGCAGCAATCTCGACGAACTGGCGAACACTGTATTGCACGCCGGTGGCAATCACAAAGTCCTCGGGATGATCCTGTTGCAGCATCAGCCATTGCATCTCAACGTAGTCCTTGGCATGTCCCCAGTCGCGTAGTGCATCGAGGTTGCCGAGATAGAGACTATCCTGCAGGCCGAGCTTGATGCGCGCCAGCGCGCGCGTGATCTTGCGCGTAACAAATGTCTCGCCGCGCACCGGCGACTCGTGATTGAACAGGATGCCGTTGCAGGCGTACATGTCGTAGGCTTCGCGGTAATTAACGGTGATCCAGTAGGCATAAAGCTTGGCGACCGCGTAGGGGCTGCGCGGGTAAAACGGGGTGGTTTCCTTCTGCGGCGTCTCCTGCACCAGGCCGTACAGCTCTGAAGTGGATGCCTGGTAGAAGCGCGTCTTTTTTTCCAGCCCGAGGATGCGGATCGCTTCGAGGATGCGCAGCGTGCCGATGCCGTCCGCGTTGGCGGTATATTCCGGTGTCTCGAACGAGACCGCGACATGACTCATTGCCGCGAGGTTGTAAATTTCGTCGGGCTGCACCTGCTGGATGATGCGGATCAGGTTGGTGGAATCGGTGAGGTCGCCATAGTGCAGGATGAAGCTGGCTTTCTTGACGTGCGGGTCCTGGTAGAGATGATCGATGCGGTCGGTGTTGAACAGCGATGAACGGCGCTTCACGCCATGCACGATATAACCCTTCTTGAGCAGGAATTCGGCAAGGTAGGCGCCGTCCTGGCCGGTGATGCCGGTAATCAACGCAACCCTGGGAGGTTGGGAAGGGGTGGTTGGGGATTTGGTCATGTGTTATCTCTCAAAAAATCAGGTTCAAGGTTCAAGGTTCAAGGGGCAAGGGGCAATGAAAAACCGGGGTGCTTCTGCCTTTAACTTTCCTCTTGTACCTTGCCCCTTGTACCTATTATTTAAGTGCATGATTGACTTTGTCCAGGTCTGCTTCGCTCAGCGTGCCGACTGCCTGTTTCAGACGCAGTTCGCTCATCAGGTAATTGTACTGTGCCTGGTACAGATCGCGGCGTGTGGAATAAAGTTGCTGCTGTGCATTCAGCACATCGAGGTTGGTGCGCACGCCGACTTCCTGTCCCAGCTTGCTGGCATCCAACACGCTTTTGCTGGAAGTGAGCGCCTGTTTCAGTGCCTGTACCTGGGCGATGCCGCTGACCACTCCCAGATAGGCCTGGCGTGTTTGCTGCTCGACAGTGCGACGGGCACTTTCCAATTCCTGCCTTGCTTTCTCTCGATTGGCTTCCGCTTCACGCCACTTGGAATTGATCGCACCACCCTGGAACAGCGGCATATTCAGTTGCACGCCTATGGTCTTGCTGGTGGTATCGGTACCAACACCGAAGTTGCTGCCGTTGGCGTTGTTTTTCGAATAGTTGGCCACCAGATCCACGGTCGGAAGATGTCCGCCGCGATTGCGCGACACTTCCCTGTCGGCGATCTCGGCACCCGCCTGCACGATGGCCAACTGCAGGCTGGTCAACTGCGCTTCACTCACCCACTTTTCCATGCTGGCGGGTTGCGGCGATTCCATCGAAAAATCTTTGCCGAGATGGTCGAGTTCGCCCGGTGCTGAATTGATCAGTTGCTGCAGGGCGCTACGCTTGATTTCCAGATTGTTCTGCGCGGCGATCTCCTGCGCCCCGGTCAGGTCATAACGTGACTGGGCCTCAAGGGTGTCGGTGATGGTGGCACTGCCCACCTCGAAGTTGCGCTTGGCCTGCTGAAGCTGTTCCGAAATGGCGTTCTTTTGCGCATCGACCAGGCCCACGGTGTCCTGCGCGATCAGCACGTCGAAATAGGCTTGCGCAACGCGTACGATCAAATCCTGTTGCGCGATCTTGAGTTGCAGGTCGGCTTGCGTTGCCTGCAATCCGGACTCGCTGTAGACCTGCCAGTTTTGCTCGCGGAACAAGGGTTGCACCAGGGTCAACCCGTAGCCGTTGCTGTTGAAACGGTCGGTGCCACTGGGTAAAAAGAACGCCCCTTGGTACTGGGTAGTCAGGTTATTGAACGTGCTGTTCGCGGTGAGGTTGATCGAGGGCATCAACAATGAACGGCCCTGCGACAATTTTTCCTTGCCCGCCTGTTGCGTGGCTCGAGCAGCAGCAAACACAGGGTCGTTTGCCTGCGCGGCGCGAAATGTTTCCAGCAGGTCGGCAGCCTGGGCATATCCGCTTGAGGCCAGCAAAGTTGCCAGGAACGCTGATTGTAGAAGCGGGCCATGCCCGCGAACCTCTTTTCGCGGGCTTGGCCCGCTCCTACGAATACC
>JBBRFZ010000142.1:0-5987 GCA_038241165.1 Burkholderiales bacterium
GATCGCCTGCATCATTTGCGCCGGTGCAAAATGCGATGCGAAGGCATACGGCAGGCCCAGGGCAGCTGCCAGTTGCGCACCGAAAAGACTTGATCCGAGTATCCATATCGGCACATCGAGGCCGGCACCCGGAACGGCGCGCACCGCATGCCGCTTTTCCGCAGCGAAGTATGCCATCAGTTCGACGACGTCCTGGGGAAACTGATCGGCATCGGCGGCAAGATTGCGCCGCAAAGCCCGCGCGGTGAGCTGATCCGAGCCTGGCGCACGTCCGAGTCCCAGATCGATACGTCCGGGAAAAAGCGATTCCAGCGTGCCGAACTGTTCGGCAATCACCAGCGGTGAATGGTTGGGCAACATGATCCCGCCCGCCCCGACGCGAATGGTCGACGTGCCACCGGCGACATGCCCGATCAGGACAGCGGTCGCGGCACTGGCAATACCCGGCATGCCATGATGCTCGGCCAGCCAGAAGCGCTGATAGCCCCAGCGCTCTCCATGCTGGGCAAGATCAAGCGTGTTGCGAAACGATTGGGCAGCATTGCTGCCTTCGGTGATTGGGGAGAGATCAAGGATGGAAAAGGGGATCATGCGTTTCAGATTGTGGTGACCAGCGTAAATACAAGCTTAAACCGAAATCGTGGTCGCACAACATACTGTCAATTGCGTAGATATGTATGAAAAATCACTATCACCTTAGCACGGAGTTATTTGTGCTCTGCTTGTGAATACGGATTTTAAGTATTTGCTGGTTACTACACGTCCAGGCCCGCACCATGCATGCGCAACCATTCCTTGCGCTCGCCAAAGGCGGGCAGCACCTTGTCCACCTCATTCCAGAAAGCATCGGTGTGGTCGAGGTGATGGAAGTGGCAAAGCTCATGTACCACGATGTAGTCGATGATGCTTTGCGGGGCCATCATGCACTTCCAGTGAAAGGCCAGGTTGCCGTTTGGGGAGCATGAGGCCCAGCGATTGCCGAGCTCGCGGACGTCGATGTTTCGCGGAGTTACTCCGACCTTGGGCATGTAGTAGTCAACACGCTGACGGATGCGTTCAGTGCCACGTGCGATGTAGTAATCACGGAAGGCGCCCTTCGCGGCTTCTATTGCACCCTGGTCCACCAGGTCGCGTCGCAGGCAGAAGCGTCCGTTCTTCAGCAGCAGAGGTTCCTCCTGATCGGCGACCAGCAGCAAACGGTAGGAACGGCCCAGGTAAAGAAAGCCTTCGCCATTACGATACTCGCGCAGCACGCGGGTCGCGTTGAGGTCACGCCATTCGGCGAGGTTCTTGTATATCCAGTAGCGCTTGGCCTCGACCAAATCTTCGATTCGCTCGTCTGGAATGGTTTGGGGCGCGCGGACAAGCACGCGGCCATCACGCTCAATAACGATATCAGCCGTTGAACGCTGGCTACGCAAAATCTCGTAGTCAATATCCATGATTCGCGAGCCGCTCATTTAGTCAGTTCCCCATGGCGTTTCTCGGCCAGTTTCACGATCTCAACGGCGATCCGTTCGTGCTTGCCGGTGAGTTGCGGAATGTTGGCAAGCAGGATTTCCGTGTCGATGTCGCCCCGCAGCTTCTTCACCTCGTTCGGCTTTTTCCAGAAATCGATGATGTCGATGGTTCCCTGCAAGGTTTCCACGATGCGTGTTATGAGTTTCTTCAGCGGTGTCACGGCATCGGGTAGCACGTCGTTGTCATCAAAAGCGAGTTGCACCACATAGTCATAAAAGGTCGTCGCCTCCCTGCTCAGCCCTTCGATGGCCTCCATACGCCCTTCCATTGCCTCGTTCCGAATCTGCTCATAGTCATCGGCCAGTGCCTGCCAGTTGTTCTGATGCGCCTGGATCAGCTTTTCCAGCTTTTCGCTCAGGCGCTTGTAAAAGGCCGGATCCTCGTCGAAATGCACCGTGCAGTGCTTACGGATGGCGTGCTCCATCTCGCTGGCCTTGGCCTCCGGGTCGCCATGGGCGTGTTTCTGCACGTTGGCGATGAAATCGTCCGCCAGCAGTTCGATGGGCGGTATCTTGGGATTGATGCCGAGGTCGATTAGGTGTTCATTGATCAGCGCCTTCACCTTTGCGCCCGCGTCCGCGATGTCTATCGTATCGTCCTTGTAGCGTTCCTTGGCCATGCGCAGCAGGTAGCCGAAGCGCCGCGCCGGTCCGCGAAACCGATGTCCGGCCTCATTGGGCAGGATCAAGTTCAGGCTCTGCAGGAACGTCTTCAGATACACATCGAAGTCCGCCCGTAGCTTGATGTCCTTCAACACGCCTACCGCCGCATGCACCACGGCCACTTCCGCCTCGGGCGTAGGCAATTCGTCCTTCACGAAGGCATCGATCTTGCCTACCCCGGCAGCACGAAAGTGCTGTAACAGACGCTCATAGCGTTCTTCCAGGATCGGCAGCTCGGAAAGCAGGTTTTTCAACCCCTGCTGGATGTCCTGCGCATCTTCTTTTGAATATATCGCCAGCGCCAAGGCCAAGTGGTTCGCCAAGCCGATGTAATCCACGATAAAGCCGCGGTGCTTGTTTTTCGTCACCCGGTTCACCCGTGCGATAGCCTGTAGCAGGTTGTGTTCCTTGAGCCGCTTGTCGATGTACATCACCTGCTCCACCGGCGCGTCGAAACCAGTCAGCAACATGTCGCACACAATCAGGAAGGCGATGCCGGTGAAGTCCTTGTCCGGGTCGTCAAAGTCGAAGGGCTTGCAGAAATTCTCCACCGCATTCCAGCGCTTGGCTTCCTTGCGCGCTTCAGTGATGACCGCCAGCTCGTTGGTGGCATCGGAAGATACGACCACCACTGCTTTCAAAAAACCGATGCGACGGATTAGCTCGGCATCGGGCTTGGGTTTGAGATTTTCGCTATCCAGCCGCTCGGCCAGCGCCACCCGGATCAACTTTTGGTAGCGCACCGCTGCCAGCTTGGAATGGCACACCACCTGCGCCTTGAAGCCATCCGGCAGGATGTTGTCGATGTAATGATTCACCAGATCGCGGGCAATGGCTTCGATGCGCTTTTCCGCTTCGAGGATATCGCCGCTCGCGCCGTACTTCTTCTTGATGGCAAGCATTTCTGCTTCGCTGCGCGTCTTGAACAGGTCTTCGAATTGGGTATCGAAGCCGTGCTTATCCTTTAGCGCCGTTTCTGCGGTGCGACCTTCGTAAAGAATTTGCAGCGTCGCGCCGTCGTGCACCGCGTCCATCAGCTTGTAGGTATCGATGTATTCGCCGAAGCGCTTCACCGTGCGCCGGTTTCCGTGCTCCTCGGTAATCAGCGGCGTGCCGGTGAAGGCAATGCGTGTCGCATTGGGAAAAGCCTCGAAGATGTTGTCGCCAAAGTCCGAGCTTTGCGTGCGGTGTGCCTCGTCGATCATCAGCAGGATGCGGTCGGATGGATTGACCACGCCGAAGGTGGCGCCGGACGGTGGCGTGCCGTAACTCGCCAGTGCCTCTGACACCATCAACGGCAACGCCTCGGTGCGCTCCATGAACTTATGCACCATCACCATGTTGATGTCAGAAGCGGAGGTGGCAAGGTGCTCGCGCAATTGCGCCGTGCTCTCGATCACGTTCACCTTGCCGCCGATTAGCTTGACCGTGGCGGCAAGCTGCTCTTCCAGATCCACGCGGTCGTTGACCAGCAGAATCTTGAAATCTGCCAAGTCCGCCGACGCGCGCAGCATGCGCGCAACAAATACCATGGTCAGCGACTTGCCCGAACCCTGGGTATGCCACACCACGCCGGAACGCTCTTCCATCGTTTTGCCCATGCGCAGGCGCTCCACGATGCGGTGAGCCGCGCGGTATTGCTGGTAGCGGCACACCACCTTCACGCGCTTGCCCGAATCCGTATCCATGAACACCGTACAGGTACGCAGCACGTCCACCAAGGTCGCTGGCGCAAGCAAACCCTGAATCATTCGTTCCTGTTCGCGCTCCACACCCAGCGGCGGCGTGTAGCTTCGGTTGCTCTCCGGCCAGATGTCCTTCCAGGCATAAAAATGCTCGTAGCCTGAAGTAATGCTGCCGTAGGTTGCCTTCTCACCGCAGGTGCTGATCAGCAGCAGATTGGTATGAAACAGCCGTGGCTCGCCTTCGCGCAGCCCGGCGGCCAGGGTACCGTCGCGCCCGTTGCGGTAACGCAGCAATTGCTCGGACGCTGCGTACATCGGGTTGGCCGTGGTCGCGTCGCCGATCTTCGCCTCCACCACCACCAGCGGGATGCCGTTCACGAACAGCACAATGTCCGGGATGATGCATTGCTTCACGCAGCCCGGTGTGTCGATACGGAACTGGTTGATGGCGTGAAAAATGTTGCGCTCCGGGTGGGCGAAGTCGATCAGACTCACCACCGGGTCGCTCTCGCCCGTCACCTCGTTGCGGTCCACCTGCGCCTTGAGGAACAGCGCCTGCACCTCCTCGTTGGCTTCCAGCAGCGTACGGTTGGGCTGGCGCAGAATCTGGTCGCGCAGATCGTCGAGCTGGCGCCCGGTCAGCCAAGCCGTGCCGTCGGCGGTTCGGTTGATCGCGTGCACGGCCTCGCGGAACACCTCGGGCAGCAGCCACTCGCGAAAGTTTTTACGCAAGCTCTCAGCCGGGTCGCTCGGGATAAAGCCCTGCCCCTGATCGACCACCCTCCAGCCCAGCGCGGCAAGCTGGTCGAGGAAGGGTTTTTCGACATGAAAGTATTCCGACATGGATCAGCCCTGTGCCACCGGCCCAAGCGCCGCGACACGTTCGGCAACTGTCTGGGCAACGCGGATCAGGGCCTCTACCAGCGCATCGTCCACATCCAGATCGCCTTCGTACTCGGCCAGATTGCGCTTGTTGTGCGCCTGATCGAGCACCCGCCATTGCGCTGTTTCCAGCGCAAGTGTGTGCGTCAGGCACTGGAACACCAGATAGCGATTTTCGGAACGGTAGCCATGCCAGCGCAACGCCGCCAGCGACAACGCATGGGCCGCGTTATAGGCCAGGTCGAAACGGCTTTCGAGGGAAAGCCCGGCATTTTCCGCGTCGCGCAGGCGCACCAAGCCCGAACGAACCAGGCCGTCGAACTCCGCCTGTGCCGACGGCTCGGCCTTGAGTTTGCCGATTTTGACCAAGTTATCCAGCGGTGAGGAGGTCATCGTGATTATCCGTCAGCTGGATGGTTTCGCCAGCCAGCACCTTGGTGAGAAACGGGTTGCTACTTGACCGGCGGCGGCAGAACTCCGCCACGGTATACAAGGTCGGGCTGACACGACGGCCGAGCTGCTGCTCCACCGGAGACAGCTCCGTATAGACCTGCTCCAACGTCAGCGCATCTGAAACAATCAGCAGGTCGATGTCGCTCTGCGCTGTGTCGCTGCGCTTGGCCACCGAACCGTAAACCAGCGCCAGCCGCACCGCGTCGCCGAGCGGCACCAGCGCCGCGCGCAACACCTCCGCCGGCCCCAACGTTTTGGTCACGATGCCGCGCAACTCCTCGAAAATCGGCGCCGCCGGGTTGGCCTGGTAATGCTTCTGGCTGCCGAGTCGCGTCACCGTCACCAGCCCGCTTTCCACCAGCCGCCGCACCTCGCGCTGCACCGCGCCCGACCCGGCACCGACCAGCCCAATCAATTCGTTGGTAAAAAAACTGCGCTCGGGCTGACCGAATAGCAACGCCAGCACACGCTGCTGTGTCGCCGAAAACAGCGCATCGGCAAGGCCCGTCCGTGCAGGAACGGGCACGGACTGCGCGGCGGAACGCGGTTTGAGTGGCTTGGCTGTGTTCTTTATACCCATTTCGGGCATGTTAATACCCTTTTTGGGTATAAGGCAAGTTTGTTGGTGATGGTGATGGAAAGGACTAGCAGCCTGTCGGACTTGAAGCCGAACGGAGCGCGGATCGACCGCCCGGAATCAGATTTGCACATTTTTTAATCACTTTTTGCGCCTCAATCTGGCAATCCTGCACATTCCGTGCTTTTTCGCCCGGTTTCACGCTCT
>JBBRFZ010000143.1:0-5972 GCA_038241165.1 Burkholderiales bacterium
ATGCGCAACTGCTGGAACCCTATGTCGTCGACAAGGAAAAGCGCAAGGAGATTCCCATTATCGGCGATCCGGACCCGGAAATGCTGTGGCGTCTGGAACTGTTTTACAGCGCCGTGGGCCTTGCCATAGAGCGCAAGACCGGCTGCATGGTTACCCCGATGATGAAAATGCACCACGAAGGTTTCGGCCGCATTGTTCTGATCGCCGGACGCCTGATCGTAGTCAACAAGCAGTTGCGCGACGTGCACCGTTTCGGTTTCCTCACCATGGAAAAACTGGCGGAGGAGGGCGAAAAGCTGGTGAACGCGGGGGTGGAAATGATACGGAAATTTCCGGACGTGGCGAATTACAGCTGATTTATGTGCCCAATTAATACCACCGTCATTCCCGCGAAAGCGGGAATCTAATGAGTTTCCTGGATTCCCGCTTGCGCGGGAATGACAGTATATGCAAGGAATATCCGATGAGTGAAGAAGAACTGAAAATGCAGGTCAAAAAGCTGAACGCACAAGCGACTCAGCTCAAGATGGACCTGCATGACCTGTCCGAGGAATTGCCGATTTTGTGGGACAGGATTCCCGATCTGGCTGCAAAAACCTTCGAGGCTTACAAGGCACTGGCTGAAGCCCGTGCAAAATTGGCGGGAGCGTAAAAATGGGTTTTGCGACGGTAGTGATGCCGGATGGTCGTGCCTGGGTACCCAGGTTCGTCGTGGCAATCAACAAAGACAAATGCATCGGCTGCGGCCGCTGTTTCAAGGTCTGCGGCCGGGATGTGCTGCAACTGATGGGCGTGGACGACGAAGGACAGCTCATCGCGGTGGACGCGGATGACGATGACGACGACGAGTACGAAAAAAAGGTGATGACCGTCGCCAACGAGCAGGCTTGTATCGGCTGCGAAGCGTGCGCCAAGATTTGTCCCAAGAAATGCTATAGCCATGCCGAGCTGGAAATTTGATCGAGCAATTCAATTTAAAAACCGCAGTTCGTTTGCCACTGAGACACAGAGAAATGGGGCTCGCAGGGATGGGTGATTTTATCGCCAAACTCGCAAAACAGATGGTTACGATTGTTTACAAGATCACCCGTCGGGTGATAAGCCTGGATTCGTTTTTCTTTTTTTGAATCAACTCTGTGTCTCTGTGGTGAAACGCCTTTTTCCAGGTTCAATTGTTGAGGTACCGACATGAGCACCCTGCACAGCAAACTGATGCTTGCCGCACAAAATCCGGCCGACCCGGTGACCCGTGCTTTCGCCGGGGCGCTGGAGGTTTCCCTCGTCGCCCTGCCCATGGCACGGCCGATCGGCCTCGATGCGGTCGCTTTTGGTGCCTTGCTGGAGCGGTATTTTCCGGCCGCCAACGATTTGCCGGAATTGAAGGTGCATGCCGGTTCCGCGAGTTGCCAGGCCCTGCGCGCCGAGGAGCATGACGACCTGTTGCAGCTGCTGCAGGAACACCGCAGCGACGGCAGCGACGAGACTTTGTGGCTTGCCAGCGCGGTGGCGGCGGCCTGTCTGGGCGGCAACCATTTGTGGCAGGACCTGGGGCTGGCCAACCGCCAGGAACTTTCCGATCTGCTGAAAATCAGATTTTCCTCCCTTTATGCACGCAATACCGGCAACATGAAGTGGAAGAAATTTTTCTACAAGCAGTTGTGTGAGCGGGCCGGCGTCAATGCCTGCCGCGCGCCCAGCTGCCGGGTGTGCGACGACTATCACAACTGTTTCGGTTCCGAAGATGAGGGCGCATCCCTGCCTGCCGCTATGGCAGGAAAAACCTGACGCTCTTTTCCATGATCCTTTCCCGCACCAGCCAGTATGCCCTGCAAGCGCTGGTATATCTGGCCACCCAGCCCGAAGGTCAGCCCGTCCTCATCCGGAAAATCGCAGCGCAGCTAGGAGCGCCCTATGCCTACCTGGCAAAGACCATGCAAATACTGAGCAAGGCCAAGCTGACCAACTCCTTTCGGGGAAGAAAAGGCGGCTATTGTCTGCGCGACAAGGCGAATCATATCGCCGTGATGGAGGTTCTTCTGCTCATCGAGGGTGCCCGCTTCGTGGAGCCGTGCATGCTGGGCGTAGGGAAATGCAGCGACGATACGCCATGTCCGCTGCACTGCGAATGGCAACCGATCAAGCTGGCAATATTGCGTTTCTTCGACGAAAGCAGCTTGAGCCAGCTCGCCGATGAGGTAAGGAGCGGCAGGTCCCGGGTGTTCGATATCCAGCTTGCCATGCTGTCTCGCGGCACATAGCGATAGCCGACAAATTGTTGCAAACCCGACAATCTGCCTTCATGTCGGCTTCCCTGCCTGAGTAAGAATTCGTCTTTACAATAGCAACCCTTTGAAAAACAAGATAAATAAAATAATCTGCCAGAGTGGCGCGCTGTTTGCAGTATCCCTGTCAGGAAGCAATATTCGTAGCTTGAACGAAGGTCATCATGCTTACTGTTGTCGGGGATCAGCGAAAGTACCCCGGGTTGTTCTGATTGCGGCAGTTAATGAAAGGTGGGTGCTCATCATTGCTGTGGCAGTTGACGTCGCGGTTCAGGCGAAAGTACTTGTACTGACACCCGAGCTGATGTTTCTTGTCAAAAGAAGAGGCAATGGTCACGGACAAGTGCTAACAGTGCCCAACGACTGCGCTGGTCCGCCTTGGGCAAACACCGGAGGCGGTTGTAGGCAATATACGGAACCGGATGAGGTAACAACCTTGACGATTCCATCAGCGAGTTGTGTCACGCTCGCTTCCTTCCGCGCCAGTGCATGCGCAAGCTCGGGCAGCACGGGACGGTCAACAAATTGACCTTCGGCTCCCTTCGAGGGGGGTAAATGTCGGGCTTCGTCGCGGGCGATACGCCGCACTGAGTCGCGCAGAGATTCCAGAGAGAAGCGTGGCGGGGAAAATGCTGAATCTGGTGGTTTCTCCAAGCTACCCGGCATAGGATTTACCACATTCTTGGGTAAGTCAACCTTGTGAGAATCATCCAAACGCGGCGGCGGGTGAATGATGGAAACTCCATGGCGTGTCTTGAGGCGAGGCGTTGCACCTGCATCCTTCCCTGGATTTTCGCTCGATGACCCTGTCTCAATGTCCTCTTGCCGCAGCTGCGCAGGAGCCAAGCGCACGTCCAGCGTTGGAATTGATGTGAAAGCAACGTTACGAGGAGGCCGTATCGTGCCGATCACAACCGCATGCAGGAGGATAGACATCAGGAGAAAAGGTGCAAAGCGCCGAGCGTCATTCGCGCCAAACACGCCCAAGCGGGTTGGATAGCCATCGACGTCGCGCTGATGCACGGATACCCTAAATCTGTCCGCTGCGCGCGCAAGGTAACACAGGATCAGCTTGCCTAATGCCACACTCCGCCTTCCGAGTATCCGTGCAACAACGCCAATGTCCGGCACAAGGTATGTACACCAAGCTAGTCGTTACCTGCCAGTTTTGTGGTGATACTGGCCATCAGCAGATCAATTTCCATGTTCGCCAATTTATCCTTTGCTTCTGCAAACGCGAGTCGAGCCGCATCGTATTGCGATTCCGATATCAGCTGTGTTTCCCAACGTTTTTTCGCGACGAGCAATTGCGCCTGACTAAGCTCCAACTGTTTTTTTGCCAGCAAGAACTGATCCTGTCTGTCTGCTTCGGCAGAGCGTTTTTCATGCCACTCGTTGGCTATTTCGCGCTGAACCAAATCGGCGCGTAGCTGTGCTTGTTGTGCGGCCATATTGGCCTGCTCAATGCGCCGGTCGGTCCGAAAGCCCGTGAACCAGTTCCATTTTATGCGTAACCCTATGACTGTGCTGTCATTACCGAAACCTGTCTCGGCGTCGCCGAAGTTCTGGCTTCCGCGGCCAATTCCGCTATAGTGCAGGAACAAATCGACCGTAGGCTTGTAATCGGCGTGAGCTTCCTTGACACGCGCTTTTGCATCCGCGAGCTCCGCACGTGCCTTGCTGACCTCTGGTTCGCGCATCAAGCCGAAGCTCGCCAACATCTTGTCGGCATCGATACCTGATGCTTCGTCGCTGAGCTGTGCTTGTTCAGGCATCGGCTCTGCCATATCCAGTCCAAGAGCGTAAGCGTAGCGCCGCTGATGATCAAGTCGCGAGCGCTTGGCGCCGCGCAGTTCGATCTCACGAGTCTCCATCGTTAGGGCTTTTGCATCCAGTTCGATCTTGGCGATGCGCCCCTGATGGAATTGTTCCACTGCCACTGCGGTATTTTTGCGCGCGAATTCGAGATTGCGTTCACTACTCGCACAAGCAATTTGTGCCTTGCGAAGCGCCCAATAAGCCTTAGTTGCATCGAGAACAATCTTCTTTTGGGTCAGCCCCTGCGCCGACTCGGCAGCCAGCTTTGCGGCCTTCGACGCTTCCAGGCGCGCTTGGCGAGCGCCACCGGAATACAGATTTTGGGTCAATTCGAGACCGGCATTGATTTGGTAGCCGGGCGTTTCCTTCTTGACGATAACTGGAATGTTTGTACCGGCATAGGATGCATTGATTGCAATACCAGAGTAATCATCATACGCCTTGATACGCTGCACCGTCGAAAATGCATCGAGCGAAGGTAAATAAGCGCCTTTGGCCTCTTCGATGCGCGCTTCAACACCCTGCACACTAGCCTGATCAATCGCACCTTCGAGACGATTGGCGAGCGCTTGTTGAATTGCGTCGTGGAAAGTCAGGGGGTACGCCAATTGGGCGGCATTTGCGCCATTTGCCGCCACCATCAAAACAAACAGCAGTGTTTTTTCGATCTTATTCATAACGCAGTGCAATGACAGGTCGCAGCTGCGCCGCGCGCCGCGCCGGGTAAAATCCGGACATCAGTCCAACGGCCACCGAGACCACCAGTGCAATCATCACCATATGCCAAGAGGGCGTTAGAGGAAATCCGGTAAACCAAGCGAGCGTGAAACTGGCGATGGCACCGACGATCAAGCCTAGGATGCCGCCAATCGTGCTTATGATCACCGATTCCATCAGGAACTGAAACAGGATGTGACGCTTGCGAGCCCCCAGCGCTTTGCGCAAGCCGATTTCACGGGTACGTTCCAGCACGGACGTGCTGATGATATTCATAATGCCCATTCCTCCAACCAACAGTGATATCGAGGCGGCGACAATACCAATCAGGGATACGCCTTGTAATATCCGGTTTGAAGTTGCGATATATTGCGCCATCGTGTCGGATTTGTAGCTATAGCGTCCATTATGTTGATGCGCAAGTACCTTGATGATTTGCGCTACCGCCGCGTCGGCATGTTCCAGGTCTATGGCTTCGCCCTGAATTACCTGGATGTCCTTATTGCCCAGTTGTTGCTGGAAAGTCGTGTAGGGTAGCAATATCCGGTTATTTGCGTCCTGGCCGCCGGATGAACCAATACTTGCCAGAAAATCCCTGCTTTTTCTTTCAAGCAACCCAGTCACCGTATATTTCTTTTCGTCAATGCGGATTTCCTTGCCGATCGGGTCAAATAACCCACCAAACAAGTCTTCCGCGACTGTTGGTCCGATTAACGCCACAAAGCGATGCCGGGAAATGTCTTCGAGCTTGAAATTGCGCCCGGCCGTGAGGTTATCGTTATTGATTGCCGCATATTCAATGCCGACCCCGGTAACTTTGGCATTGCTGAAGCGATTGCCCGCTCGCACCAGGAGCCGTGTCGCAAATGGATTGACTAAGGGAGAAAGGCGACTGAGCGCCGGGCAACAGCCGGAACGAAATGCATCAAGGTCTGCGGCTTCGATTCCTGTGCCCTTGCGTACCGAGCGGTTCGGATCCTTTTCATCGTTCGCCCGGAAAATCCAGATCGATTTCAAGCCAAACGTACCCAGTTCGTTGAAAATCAGGTAATGGCCGCTTTTGCTAATCGTACCAACAGCCATCACAGCAGAAATTCCGATGGCGATGCCAAGTATGCTCAGCGTGGCGCGCAAACGGTTGTCTCTGATCGCATA
>JBBRFZ010000144.1:0-5915 GCA_038241165.1 Burkholderiales bacterium
ACCATGCCGCTGCGCTGAAATTGCTCACCCAGTGCCTGGTCGACCCCGAGCGAGGGGTAATATCCTCTCTCAAGGATGTGGATGCCATCGGCCATCGAATTCTGCACGGCGGCGAACTTTTCAAATCGGCCATTACCATCACCCCCGATATCATGAAGAGCCTGAAAACGCTGATTCCCCTCGGGCCGCTCCATATGCCTGCGAACATCGGCGGCGTCGAAGCATGCGACAAGATTTTTCCGGGAGCTCCGAATGTCGCCGTGTTCGACACGGCCTTCCATCAGACCATGCCGGATCATGTCAGCCACTACGCCATTCCAAATGAATATTACGAAAAGTATGGCATCCGGAAATATGGCTTCCACGGCACTTCACACCATTTCGTCACCCTGGCCGCATCGGAATTTCTAGGTAAAAAACCCGAAGAGCTGAAGCTTATCACCTGCCATCTCGGAAACGGCTCCAGCCTCGCCGCTGTCAAGCACGGCAAGGTGTTCGATACCACCATGGGCCTGACCCCCCTCGCCGGCCTCGTCATGGGAACACGTTGCGGCAATCTCGACCCCGCCGTCGTCCTCACCCTCATGCGCCTGGGCATGAGCGCCGACGAAATCGATAATCTTCTCAATAAGAAAAGCGGACTCCTCGGCGTCGGCGGCATCAACTCCGGCGACATGCGCGATATTGTCAACAACGCCGCCAAGGGCGTGAAATCTGCCCAGATCGCTCTCAACATGTGGGCTCACCGCGTCGTCCTGTTCATCGGAGGATACAGTGCGCTGATCGGCGGTGCCGATGCTATCGTCTTTACAGGCGGAATCGGTGAAAACAGCTTCCAGGCCCGCGAAAGAGTCGTAGAACAACTTGGCTCGATCGGCTGCCATATCGACCGCGACGCCAATAACACCCGCCGCGGCCCGTGCTTCATCTCCACCCCAGAATCAACAGTCGCCGCCCTCGTCATACCGACCGACGAAGAGTTGATGATCGCCAAGGAAACTTTCGCGGTCATGACGACCCCGTAAAACCGTGGCGACGCTTCAAGCATTAATCCAATCATAGGAATCAAAATGAACTTTTTGCAAACAGTCCTCCCCAAGGCAAAGGCCGCGGGGAAAAGTATTGTTCTTCCCGAAGGCATGGATCCACGCGTTGCCAAAGCCGCGTATCTCCTTGCCAAAGACGGGATCTGTAAGCTGACCGTCCTCGCCACACCATCCGAAATCGCAGACGCCTGCGCCAAGGCCAACGTCTCGTTCGACGGCCTTCCCGTCACCGTCGTGGACTATACGACAGACCCACTCGGCGATCAACTCGCAACCGCCCTCTTCGAACGCCGGAAGGCCAAGGGCTTGACTGAAGAGGAAGCCGCGAAGCTTGTCCGTGGCAAACGCCTCTACTTCGGCAACATGATGCTTTCAACCGGCCTCGTCGACGGCCTCGTCGCAGGCTCGATCGCCTCGACGCCGGACATGCTGCGCGCCGCGTTCCACTGCGTCGGCACCGCCAAGGGCATCAAACTCGGCAGCTCATGCTTTGTCATGGATCTCCGGGTGTCGACGGCCTCCGGCAACGAAACCCTTATCTACGCCGACTGCGCCGTCAATCCCTGCCCCACCGCCGAAGAACTCGTTGATATCGCCCAGGCGACTGCATCCAGTTGCAAAGCCCTTCTCGGCAAAAAGCCGAAAATCGCATTCCTCAGCTTCTCCACAAAAGGCAGCGCACAGCACGACCTCGTCACCAAGATGCAACGTGCAACGGAGCTCACCCAGGCACGGTTCGCAGAACTCGGAATCGAAGCCGATGTCGATGGCGAAATTCAGGCCGATGCCGCCCTCGTTCCGACCGTCGGTGCCTCCAAGGCTCCGGGCAGCTCGGTCGCCGGCCAGGCCAATGTCCTCATTTTCCCGGATCTCCAGGCCGGCAATATCTGCTACAAGATCACCGAGCGCCTTGGCGGTGCCACAGCCTTCGGCCCTATCCTCCAAGGTCTCGCGAAACCGGTCAACGACCTGTCGCGCGGCTGCTCGGCCGACGATATCGTCGGCGTCGTCGCCATCACGATCTGCCAAGGAATCTGATCCGGTCGACGCGCTCAATATGGTTGTCGACTCGACATCAAGGTAGGGCGGTCAGCCCCCTGACCGCCGCCGCGGACGCCACGGGGTGGCGTCCCTACCCCGCTACGCAAATTCCACCACGCCAACAAGGCAGACGCGGCGTCCTCGCCGCGTTTCTCGCCATTCCGCAGCCGAACACGGGGTGGGTCAAAATGAGCGCAACGAGGTGAAAAGAAGAGAGGCGAGAGAATCGAAGGAATCGATTCGGTCGAATCATTCGATTCACTCGATTCATTGCTTACGGATTGGGTGCAATTCAACTTAGCATGCTGAGCATCACCTTCAACGCCGCATCGCTTGCCTGCGTCCGGACGCTGCCACGGTCACCCTTAAAATGGTACTCGGTTGCGCCCTGTTTCCCGTCAGCGGCATAGCCGATGAACACCGTGCCCACGTCATGAACCCCGTCACCCTCGGGACCCGCGAGCCCCGTAATCGACACGGCCACATCCACACCGAGAACACGCCGGACCCCGCTGGCCATCGCCTCCGCCACGTCGGAACTCACCGCGCCAGCGCGTTCCAACAGCACACTCGAAATACCCAGCACCGAAATCTTGACTTCCTCGCTATAGCACACCACACCGCCCTTGAACCAGTGCGAGGCTCCCGGCACTTCAGTAAGCGCAGCCGCCACCAAACCGCCTGTGCACGACTCCGCCACGCCAACATTTCTGCCGAGCTCGCTGCTCACCCGTCCGATTTCTGCCGCGGTCCCGTTCATGGTTTGGACCTCTGGAATTATTCTTCAACCATCGCCGACAACAGGTCGGCAACCGTTTCCGTGTCCTTATCCTCGTAGAGGGCATGGATCGTCGCATCGCAATATTTAGAGGCAATCCATTTCGCGACGACAGCAGGTGTCTTGCCCGAAAGCTCCACCAGCCTCGCCAGCAGTGGATCGCCAGCCCATTGCGCTTTCTTGAGCCAAATCATCTTTTCGCAGAGTGCCGCAAAGGGTGATGCGCTGACATGGATGATGTTGTCGACCGGATCGATCACCATCTCCAACACCCCCGCACGATCATAAAGATAGCCGCGAATCGACTCTTCAAGCGCAGCCGCTGGGTTCTCGCACCCGACAATGGCCTCCCTGAATTCATGCCAATCCATTTCGAAGTCCAACAGCATCACCATCACGGATGCGCCCTCAGCAACGTACTCGATGCGGGTCGCCGGATAAAAACCGTTCAGCACATAGAGGTCGTTGTCCTCAAACCATGACACGAAGATATTCTGCTCGATTTCAACAGCCCCGTACTTCGCCCATTCAGAACAAAGTTTTCGTGGCGGCATGCCGTCGAGCCGGATTCGCGCCTCCGTGCTGTTGACCACCTTGCCACGCGCAACCGCATCGTCCCATGCCACATTGAAGGAATCCTTGAAGACGTCCCTGCCGGCATCGGATACCGCCAGCTTCGAAACGTCTTCGATCAACGATGCACGCGAAACCCCGGCAAAATGGTGGTCGATGAGTCCTCGCGATGCCATCTCGGTATTCGTGAAGACTTTCTTGAACGACACTTGGACCTCACCGTCCTCGAACACGTCGCCGATATAAGTCGCCACCGCCTGCGATTTCATCGCATGCGGCTTGATGAAGGCAAATGCCTGATTCCTCATTGGGTCGCTCCCCCTTGTAGATCGACATGCGTGAACTTCATACTGCCCTCCGCAAAGGGAGCCACGGTCTGCCCGTGTCCGCGTAATTTCCACTTGTAACTCATAAGCCCCTCAAGGCCCACAGGCCCGCGGGCATGCAACTTCGACGTGCTGATGCCCACCTCCGCGCCCAGACCAAACCGGAAGCCATCCGCAAAACGCGTACTGCAGTTCCAGAAGACATCGGCGGAATCAACGCGGTTCATAAATTCCTCCGCCGTCGCCGGGTCGGACGTCACAATCGCATCCGTATGCCCCGACCCATGCTTGTTGATGTGGCGTATCGCCGCATCCAGATCGTCAACCACCTTGATCGATAAGACCAAATCCAGATACTCCATATCCCAGTCTTCATCCGTTGCCGGGGCACACGCGATCAGCTTGCATGTCCGCTCGCATCCGCGCAACGCGACGCCACGCGACACGAGTTCCTGCTGCAACGCAGGCAGAAGAGACTCCGCCGCATCGGCATGCACCAGCAGCGTCTCCGCCGCATTGCACACCGCCGGATACTGGCATTTGGAATCGGCCACGATATCCACGGCCATCTGTAAGTCGGCCCCCTTGTCCACATAGACATGGCAAATGCCATCCGCATGCCCCATCACGGGAATGCGCGTGTTGTCCATTATATAACGCACGAAATCATTCGAACCGCGCGGGATCAGCAGATCGATGTAGTCGTCCATCGCCAGCATGGCACCCACATCCTCGCGCGTCTCCAGCAATTGCAGCCAGCCCTCGGGAATACCGGCGGAGACGCTCGCCCGACGGATGACTTCATAGAGACGCCTATTGGTGCGCAGCGCCTCGCTGCCACCCTTGAGCAGGCAACAGTTGCCGCTCTTGAGACAGAGCGATGAAATCTGCACCAGCGCATCCGGACGCGATTCGAAGATGATGCCCACAACCCCGAGCGGACAGGAGACGCGCGTGAGCTCAAGGCCGGGCGATAGCTCGGTGCGCTTCTGGACGATGCCCATCGGATCCGCGAGCCCGACGAGGGACTCGATGCCGCTGACGCAGTCCGAGATTTTCGCCTGGTTGAACTTCAGCCGCTTGAGAAGCGGCGGAGCCAACGCCGCCTTTTCCGCGACGAGAAGATCCACCTGGTTTGCCGTCTCGATCGAGATATGCTCCGACTCAAGCGCCCTGGCGATCGCAGTCAGCGCATGGTTTCTCACCTCGATCGGCACCGTGGCCAGCTTTTCAGACGCCTCACGGGCCGCCGCCGCCATGCTTTTAATGTCCATTTTAAAAATCCCTGTTGTATTCCTGAATGACCACAACCACTATACTCAAAACCTCATCCCCTCTTCAATGCTTATTTCCCTCCGGGAGCGATTCAACACGGTTGAATCGCTCCCGGAGGGAAAAGGCTGAGAGCTAAGAGCTAAGTGCAGGCTGGGGCCACCCCAGAGTACAGAAGAGGCGATTGGATGTAGGGAGTGGAATTGATATTTCTGTCCCACCATCTTTCTGTCCTAGACCTATTCCCACAGGCTTAAAACCCTTTTGTTTGGCGGGGCGGATGCCCCGCGCTCCCAGGTTTTGCACCACTTTTTCTTGAAAACAAGCCAAATGAAAACACCATGACCGATTACCCTCTATGCTTTTGCGGGTTGACATCGGAAGCCGCAGGGAATAGGATTCTCTCCATGATTAGAAGTTTCGAGCCCATTGCAGCACCGGACGCACGAGTCCTCATCCTCTGGAGCATCCCGAGTCGTCAGTCGCTTGAGCGCAACCAGTACTATGCGCATCCGCAGAACCGCTTCTGGCCAATCATGGTAGAACTCTTCTGGTCAGGCGGCGAGGCGGATTATTACGTGCGCACCGCCATGTTGCTCAAAGCCCGGGTGGCATTATGGGATACCCTTCAGTTCGCGGAGCGCACCGGCAGTCTCGATTCCGCCATCGTTCCGGCGTCGGAAATTCCCAACGACATCCCGGGATTCCTTGAAACCCACAAGCAGATCCGGGCAATCGTCTTCAACGGAACCAAAGCAGAAGCCGTCTTCCGCAAGCATATAGTCCGCACCATCCCGGACGACCGCAACATCACCTACCTGCGTCTCCCCTCGACAAGCCCGGCGAACGCCGCCACCTCCTACGAAGACAAGCTTGAGG
>JBBRFZ010000145.1:0-5911 GCA_038241165.1 Burkholderiales bacterium
GAAAAAAAGAGATCGAGTCGCTGTCAGAGTTTCGATACCGGTTGAGGTGCTTCCTGAGGTTCAGTGAAGAATTGACGCTTAAAGACGGTGTGACCAACCTGCAGTATCTGTTGTTGCTTCATGTTAAGGGATACAAGGGGAGGGAGTGGGCAACGATCGGCGAACTTGCCGAACGACTTCAGTCGCATCACAACGGTGTCGTTTCGCTTGCTTCGCGATGCGAGAAGTTGGGGCTGGTCTACAGGCAGAGGGGAGTTGTAGACAAACGGTCGGTCGAGATACACCTGACTCCTGAAGGCAACAAGCTATTGATTAAAATTGCGCGTTCACATCGCAAAGAGTTGCAGGGTCTACGGGATGTGTTCAAAGTACCCGGGGTTCGGAAACCGAAATCGGGTTGATGGACTGTATGACGAAAGTGGCCGAAACTTTGAATTGATTGGAGCTTTGGCTTTTTTTTTCGCCAAAAGATGCATTCTGAGCACATTATAGAAAGGGGGCATGAAGCTGATTAAGCCTGAAGTACTAATGATGAATTTCCTGGTCGCGTTGCTTCCAGCGTTGACTGGATACGGAAATCGAAGTGGATTGATGAGCTGCATGGAGAAGATATTGAATACATTCATTCGAAGTGGATTTTGATTTTTTTGCATGAAAAGATGCATATTAAATATACTAAAATAAAGGAGGAGGAACATGAAGCTGATTAAACTAGTCACACGAGTGATGCTTGTATGTATCGCGTTGCTTCCGGCATTAAGCTGGGCGGCGACGCGTGAGTTCAACATGACGATCGAAGAGAGGATGTTGCATGTTGCGCCGGGTCTTGATTTCAAGGTTTTTGCATATAACGGCCAAGTGCCCGGACCGTTGATCCATGTCAAACAAGACGACGATCTGATCGTGCACGTCACCAACAACACGACACTGCCTCACACCATTCACTGGCACGGAACCCATCAGATGGGCACCTGGAAAATGGACGGCGTCCCGGGCATTACCCAGGAGCCGATCATGCCAGGGGATACTTTCACCTACAAGTTCAAAGCTGATCGTCCGGGCACCCTCTGGTACCACTGCCATGTCAATGTCAACGAGCACGCGGGCATCCGTGGCATGTGGGGTCCAATGATTGTCGATCCGAAAAAACCATTGCCGATTGAAAAAACCGTCACCAAGGATGTCATCATGATGCTCTCAAGTTGGGAGAGTGAAAATGCAGGGAAATACGGTCAAGGCGGCACAGCTTCTGATACCGAAGATTATTGGTCAATCAACGGCAAGTCGTTTCCGCTGACCCAGCCGATTCGCGTCAAGAAGGGTGATGTGGTGCGCTTGCGGTTCATTGGCGCGGGAAGTTCATTTCACGAAATACATAGCCATGGTCATGACATGCTGGTCACGCACAAGGATGGTTTGCCCTTGGCCAGTCCGTACTATGCAGACACCGTTCTGATTGGCCCTGGGGAACGATACGACGTGATCGTCAAGATGAACAATCCCGGCCGCTGGATTATTCACGACCATATTGACCTTCACGTAACCAACCGTGGCAAATACCCCGGCGGTGCTCTTACCATCATTGAATACGACGGTATTCCCAAAGAACCCTGGTATGTCTGGAAGGACAAGGATGCCACCTACGACCCGAATTTCTTCTATAGCGAGTCGATGAAACAAGGCTATGGCATATTCAACAGTCCTGGCTTCGCAGGACAACCTATCGTTCATGAACGTCATCATAGGGACTAAAACATGAAAAATACCGCTCAAAAATTGGTTTGCTATCTAGCGTTGACCACAGTTCTTCAGGTACTGCCCCTGACTGCTTCAGCATCAGACGGGGCGGCGATCCTGCAAAAAGATTGCGTTTCCTGCCACAACCTTAAAGGTACGGCGCCACAAACATTGCAAGCGCTGTGGGACAGGAAAGGACCTGACTTGTTTTATGCGGGTAACAAGTATCGGCAGGAGTGGATGGTGGGTTGGCTGCAAAATCCGCAGCGGATACGGCCAGCCGGTGAGTTCTACGGCAATCACATCAAGCCCGGTCTCAAACACGATGAGATCGATACCGCGACACTTGAGAAACATGTTGCCCTCACCAAGGATGATGCGGTGGCGGTGGCGGCCGAGTTGATGAAGATGAAGCCGCATGACGACCTGATTGCCAAGGAGAAGATTGAACCCGGCACGATCTCGAAACAGATGGGTGAAATGGCTTTCGACAAGTTCATGGGTTGTATGGCCTGCCATCTTATCGAGCCGGATTTCGGCGGCTTTTCCGGCCCGGAACTCTATACGGCCGGAAAGCGCCTGCAACCGGAATATATCGCCAGCTACATCCGCAGTCCGCAGGCCTGGGATCCCAAGATATGGATGCCTAACAAAAATGTGTCTGACGCTAACATACAGAAAATGGTGCGTTATCTGGAATTGCTTGCCAAGGAGAACGAAAATGACAAATAGCAAAATCATCCTGCTGCTGGTCGGCATAATTCTGGCGGCCCCAGCCTACGCGAGTGAAACAGCCGCGAACAACTACAAAACCTATTGCGTGCAATGTCATGGCATGCGTGGAAACGGCCAGGGGGTCAATGTCCGCGACATGTCGGTAGGACCGCGCGACCATACCGATGCTCAAGCGATGTCCACTCGTTCCGATGAATCGCTGTTCAAGGTCATCAAGGAAGGCGGGCTTTCCATAAACAAGTCGGTGCTGATGCCGCCATGGGGCGATACCCTGAGCGATGACGAGATCCATGACATGGCACTGTATCTGCGAACTTTGTGCAAGTGCAAATTCGGATCATAAAGCGTAGCAGCAGAATAAGTAGTGAGGTGAAGACAGCACTAACAAGGAGGAGGAGAAGTAGTGAGCAGTAAAAGGTAAGTAACGAAGCAGTTGGCATTTAAATTTTATAAATTCTAGGGAGTAGAACATGAAAGCATTGCAAAAGACCACAATCGCCATGATGGCGATAGCTGGACTGTTTTCGGCACAGACTGTGCTCGCAAAGACAGTCAAGGTAACCATGACGGCCATGGAAACGGAAGTAACGATAGACAACAAGGGCACCCAATATGCCGCCTGGACATATGACGGAACCATACCCGGGAAATTCATACGGGTAACTCAAGGAGATACCGTCGACTTCACCTTGATCAACCCGGCCACCAACAAAAATTCGCACGCAATTGATTTTCATGCAGCGCAAGTTGATGTGCTGAATGAATTTGCGCCGATCAAACCGGGCGATACCAAGCACTTCAAGTTCGTGGCCAATCACCCGGGCCTATTCATGTACCACTGTGGCGCAAGCCCGATGGTTCAACACATTGCCCGCGGCATGTACGGCGCGATTCTGGTCGAACCAAAAGGCGGTTACAGCAAAGCCTACCCAAAACCAGACCGTGAATATGTCCTGGTGGAGGGCCAATATTTCCCTGATGCCGATAATTACCTTGCAATGCTGAATGACGCCAACGCCTGGAAGGGTTCGCTGATCAATGGCAAGATGTTCCATTACGATCCTGTACATGATCCCGACGCTAGCCTGGTACTGCAATCCAAACCGGGAGAACGCGTCAGGATCTATTTCGTGAACGCTAACGTCAATATGCCGGTTGCGTTTCATCCGATTGCGGGCATCTGGGATCGTGTGTATCTTAGCGGCAATCCAAAAAACGTTTTGTATGGAATTCAAACTTACAACGTGGCCGTTGCCGAAGGAGACACCTTTGATATCGTCTCACCCAAGGGTCACCCAACCAACAATGCAATTGTGGATCACACCATGAGTGCAGCCCTACGCGGTGCGATCACCGTGCTGATGAACAAACCGGATGCTGATCCGAAAGCAGGCAAGGTCGGCAACGAACTCATAAGGTAACGGAAGTAAGAATGAGAGGAGGCGATGCCTCCTCTTTATTAACAGATCAAATTTTTAAGGACGAATCACATGTTGGCATCTGCTATCGGAGGATTGCGTCGGATTCAGTTTGTCAGAACTCTGGTATCTATCTACACTGTTTTTGCATTTATTATGTTGTTCCATACAACGGAAGCGCTTGCATGCGCTGCCTGCGGATGCACCTTGTCAAAGGACTGGGGAACGCAGGGGATCAGCACGACGCCCGGTTTCACCGCCGACTTGTCTTTCGATTACATCAACCAGAACCAGCAGCGCTACGGTACCGGCACTGCATCTTCAAATCAAATCAACGCCTTGAGCGCGGTAGGCCAGGAAATCGAAGATTACACCACCACTCGGACGACTATGGCATCGCTCAACTACACCAGCGATACCTGGGGAATAAGCGCAATGATTCCATTTGTTGATCGGACACATGGTACATTTGGCACGGGTGCCTACCCGGTAACTACCAATTACGCCTCGTCGTCCGACAACGGTATCGGTGATATCCGCATTATCGCCAGATATAGCGGTTATTCTGCCGACAAGACCGCGGGTATCATTGCCGGAATCAAGCTGCCGAGCGGAAGTAACAACGCGACCTTTAACGACGGCGTCACACCGCTGGATCGCAGCCTGCAAATCGGCACCGGCTCGACCGACGTCATTCTGGGCGGTTATTTCATCGGAGCCATCGAACAATATGGCTGGTTCGCTCAAGGCACCGTACAACATGCGATAGCTACCAAATCCATAGCAGGCGCAGACTATCGGCCGGGAGATGCCTATTCGCTGGACACAGGCATACGCTATGCAAAGTTCGGCGCCAAATTCACCCCCATGCTGCAACTCAACTTTATCCATCGACGCCCGGACACCGGGGCGGATGCCACTCCTCCCGACGCGCTGACCGGCGGTTCGGGATCAGGCGGCACGCTGGTGTATTTTGCTCCCGGTGCATTGTATCGAGTGGGTGGAGGAACATCCGTTTACGGCTTTATCCAACTACCGCTTTATCAGAACGTCAACTCACTGCAGTTAAGCCCGCGCTATATACTGTCACTGGGTGTCAAACAATCCTTTGAATGATTCTACTGAAGCGCTATTTGCAAACATGGATGCTTTGAAAAAAACTTATTCACCCCGAGCAGGAACGATATTCACCGCGTTCATGTTGTTAATGATCCTGGCTTCAGCAGCATGGGCTAGCGATTGGAATCTGAAGGACAAGGACGGTGCCCATTACTCGCTGTCCAGCTTGCATGGCAAATGGGTGCTGGTCAATTTCTGGGCACCCTGGTGCTCACCCTGCCTGCAGGAAATGCCCGACCTTAATACATTGCAACAACGCCACAAGGATTTGCAGGTCATAGGCGTGGCGGTGATGTATGGGAGCCGCAAGGAAGTGATGGACGTGGTCGGCAAGCAATCGATTTCCTATCCCATCGTGTTCGGTAATGAAGATACCGCGGGTGATTTCGGCGGTTTGGTCGGTACGCCGACCAGCTTCCTGTATTCCCCATCCGGAGAATTGGTCGAACATATCAATGGAGCCATCATTCAAGGCGATATCGAGCGGCGGATACAGTGACTGCAAATGTGCCGGTGGCTTCCAACCTCGGCCGGTCAGTTACAGGAAGATCGCATGAATGCGGTACTTCATTCACAGCCGTCACAATGTAATGCGAACAAAATCTGACGTGAACTGATCCGGAATCTGGAAATACCATGCTACGCTTTACTGGACTTCCCACAGACTGGTAGGCACCGTTATAGTTTAATTAAACTGAACGGAGGGTGAGACGGGAAAAGAGCGATTTGCAGAGGAATTTCGGCAAGAAGCGGTGAGGCAAGTGACGGAGCGCGGCTATTCGGTCACCGATGTTCGAAACGACTGGGGGTGTCTGCCCAGAGCCTCTATAAGTAATGGAATGGACGCCCACTTCCCCTAACGGCATCTAAGTGCCAAAGTAGTGGTGGCATTACAACCACTA
>JBBRFZ010000146.1:0-5861 GCA_038241165.1 Burkholderiales bacterium
CCCTATTTGGCAACTTTTAAGTAATTCATCCATTAGCCTTAATTCAGGCAATCTGCGCGCGACAGCATTACCAATAGATCAGATAGCGTTGAGACTTTTCAAATCGCCATGCTTACAAATCCATTTTATTAGCCCAGGCAATCGCTTGCAGGTGCTTCTGACTGACTTGTTCCCCATCAAACTGTAAAGCATCTGCCAATCTACCTGCGCACCCGCTGCTTCTTTCACAGGCTTCTGCAAGTGCCAGAAAATCTCCATAGATGCCTTCACGCGCCAGCAACGCCTGCGACAGTGCTTCAGGTAATTGAATCTTGTCCAACACCACATCCATCGGAATGCCAAGCAGTTGGTCCAACAGCGAAAACAGCCCGACCACAAACAGATTGTCGAGTTCGCTTTTTGGCAAAAAAGTATCGCCCAGCAATTCGGCAAATCGACCGCGGATAAGGGCCGTGCGCATTAATAATTGCGCAGATTTACTGGTGCCGGCCGTTGCCAGCAAAACTGAAAGCCAGCGATACAGCGGGGTATATCCGAGCACTTGAACTGCATGACGCAGCGATTCTATTTCGCAGCCCAGACCGAAGCCTGCGGAATTGATGTAGCGCAATAATTTATAGGAAATGACCGGATCGCGTTTTAGTACCGGCTCAATCTGGCGAACATCCGCGTTCTTCCTGATCATTTCCAGCAGCTGCACGATCAATACCTGCGAAGTATTCAGGCCTTTGGATACATTGTCCGGTCGGGATAATGACGGGAAAGTTCCCGTCAACAAATCGAAACCAAGCAATACGCATGCATCGTAATCCTGCCAACTGGAAATATTGCGCGCCACCTTATTCACAGGCAAGTGCTTGATCAGGGCATACAGCCTTGCGTGCACGGCAAAGTCTGCTTTGCTGAAGGATAGCTCAACATGGGTGGCAAGCGGGACAAATGCTTTATCCGGTTCGGATTTCAGCAATCGCAGTGAAATGCCAAAACCCTGCTCGCGCAGGGTTTTCAGCGCGGCCAATATCTCAGGCTCGCTGCAATCTTCCGCATTCACACTCAATACGATGTTTTCCGCAGGCAAAGCATGGAGATCATCTGAAAGAATGAGCGCTGGCGAAGCTTCCAGAAACAGCTTTTGATCGCCCAAGCGCCAGTCGGCTTCATTGATTACGCGGGCAAGCAGGTTGGCCAGATTCGCAGATTCTTCTGCAGCAGGCCTGCAAGCATCAATTTCGGCTTGCTGCCATACAAGCGAGTAGCCCTTTATGCTCTGCTGGGCATCCAGCATCGGTTCTCGCACAACAATCTTCATTTCAGACATGGAATAGTAAATATCGCATTGGGACAAAATAACCTAGCAAAACCTTAGTCCGCAATCAGGCTTGGCGGAGAACTACAATTTAACCGCGGAGCGATAGAAAAGCAAAAGACAGGTTCAAGTTACCCGCCCGAATGCAGTTTCGGGCTTTTACCATTGACTTTCAATATCAGAATAATGGATCGGCCGGATTCCGAGTAACTGAACCAATTTAAAACACATTCAAAAACCCAGGCTATCCAACAGATCGTCTACTTGGCCTTGATCTGCAACTATTTCACTGTTTCCTGCAGGATTAATCTGTGGGCCATTGAGCAAACCATTGTTTGCTTCGCGCCGCATCTCTACAGAAGGCGGTGCATAATCAATTAACAGCTGAACCAGTTGCTGCTCAAGATTATGGGCCAGCTCAGTCACTTTGCGGATAACCTGACCGGTAAGATCCTGAAAATCCTGCGCCATCATAATATCCAGGAGCTGCTGCTTGGTTGCATTGGTATCAAGACGCATGTCTACAAGACACTGCATGGTAAGCGTCGCCATGTCGCGATAATCCGGCTCAGAAAAAGGCGCCTTCAGTACGGCTTGCCATCCATTAAAAACTTCGCCAGCACCTTCGTCTATTCTTTCCTGCAAAGGGATTGCGGCATCGGTGGCGTTCAACACGCGCTGTGCAGCCTGTTCGGTCATGCGTGCCACGTAGTTCAGTCTTTCCCTGACATCGGGAATATCATGCGTCGCTTTTTCCAGAACCTTGTCGAAACCAAGTTCACGCAAATTTTCATGCAGGCTGCGCGTCATCTGGCCGATACGGGCCATCACCTCATCGTGCTGATCGGAGCCAGTATTGGCAGCGTGACAAACTGTATCAGCTGCCACATGCGGGAGTAGTGTCGTCACATCAGGCTCCCGCTTTTTCAAGTTTCTCGAAAATCTTGGAGAGTTTCTCGTCAAGCGTGGCCGCTGTAAAAGGCTTGACTACATAACCGTTAGCACCGGCTTGCGCTGCAGCAATGATGTTTTCCTTCTTGGCTTCCGCAGTCACCATCAGCAACGGCAATTTCGACAGCACTGCATCGGCACGGATATTTTTCAACATGGTGAGTCCATCCATGTTGGGCATGTTCCAGTCGGACACAACAAAATCAAAATTTCCCGCTCTTAATTTCGCCAGTCCCTCAACGCCGTCCTCGGCTTCTTCAACATTCGAGTAGCCGAGCTCTTTAAGCAGATTGCGTACAATGCGGCGCATGGTTGAGAAATCATCAACCACCAGAAATTTGGTATTCGGATCAGCCATAAAATGCTCCAGTAATTCTTTTGAATCGGATAATCGGTTATCGGCTGTTGTGTGTCAAACTTGAACTTACAACGCGAATGAGCCTCTCTGTTACAGTTGAAAATCAGACCCGCAACGCACGGCTTGAATGCGTGGCAAAATAATGCATCATCATGCCCGGCAATTCCTGCAACGAGCCGACCTCATGCGTGGCACCCACGGCAATCGCCTCTTTAGGCATACCGAATACAACGCAGGAGGATTCGTCCTGTGCGAAATTATATGCACCCGCGTTTTTCATTTCCAGCATGCCGGCCGCGCCATCCTTGCCCATACCGGTCAGGATGACGCCGACTGCATTTTTGCCGGCATTGAGCGCGGCGGATCGAAACAGCACATCGACCGAAGGGCGATGGCGGTTGACGGGCGGGCCCTGGTCAAGCCGGGTCATGTAATTGGCTCCGCTGCGCACCAGCATCAGATGAGAATGTCCTGGCGCCAGATAAGCATGGCCGGGCAGCACGCGCTCGTTCCCTTCGGCTTCTTTCACCGATATTCTGCACAGTTTGTCGAGGCGATTGGCGAACGAACGCGTGAAGCCTTCCGGCATGTGCTGGGTGATCAGGATGCCGGGGCAATCCGACGGCAGCTGGATCAGGAAGTCCTTGATCGCCTCGGTGCCGCCGGTGGAGGCGCCGATGATGATCACCTTTTCGCTACTGACAAACGGATTGCGCACGGCCGCCAGCGGGGTGCCGTCGGTGTGGCTCTGCACCTTGACGCGTGGCTTGATATTGGCCCGCGACGCGACGCGGATTTTATCCGCAATCAGGTCGGCGTACTCCAGCATGCCGCTCTGGATCGACATCTTCGGCTTGGTCACGAAGTCCACTGCGCCCAACTCCAGCGCGCGCATGGTGATGTCCGATCCCCGCTCGGTCAACGACGACACCATGACCACCGGCATCGGACGCAGGCGCATCAGCTTCTCGAGAAACTCGAGGCCGTCCATTTTCGGCATTTCCACGTCCAGCGTGAGCACGTCGGGGTTGGTCTGCTTGATCAAATCGCGCGCCGCCAGCGGGTCGGGCGCCACACCCACCACTTCCATGTCGGGATGGCTATTGATGATCTCCTTCATCACGCCGCGGATCAGTGCCGAATCATCCACAATCAGAACTTTTATTTTCATTGATTTATTTCCTGCCATCAAAACAAGTCGATCTCACCGCCCACCTCATGGGTCTTCAAACGGCCGGCGTAATCTTGTTCACGTTTCACCAGCGTGTAGTTGTTCAATTGTTTGAGCTTTTTGACCAGAACCTTGCCGGTAGCCGGAAAGAAATACACCTTGCGGGGATGCACATCGTTCAGATCTTCAGCCACGATGCGAATGTTTTCTGTGCGCAGAAAATTACGCACGAATTCGGCATTTCGTTCGCCCACGTTGATGGCGGTAAAGCCACGCAACACGTTACCCCCGCCAAACACCTTGGCTTCCAGGTTCTCGCGCCGTGCACCCATCTTCAGCAACTGGTTGATCAGCACTTCCATCGCATAGGACCCGTAACGCATCGACGCGGACAGCGGATTGCCGGGTTCCCCCCCTATATCGGGCAACATGAAATGATTCATGCCGCCAATCCCGGAGACGCGATCGCGTATGCATGCTGCGACGCAGGAACCCAATACGGTCACGATCAACATCGGATTGTTGGTGTAGTAATACTCGCCCGGCAATATTTTGGCGGCTTCGCAGTCGAAAGTGCGGTCGTAATACAGATTGGTTGCCAACTGCTCTTCGAGAGCGTAACTCATGAAGCATGCCTTAGCCCGGATGCTTTGCCATCCAGTTCATACACAGTTTTACCACGCAACTTGAGGGACTCGGACACATACATGAAATTTTCGGAATGCCCAGCAAACAACAGCCCCTGCGGCTTTAACAAGGGCACAAATCGCGCAAGAATTTTGCTCTGCGTGGGCTTGTCGAAATAGATCATCACGTTGCGACAAAAAATGGCGTCGAACGGTCCGGTAATCGGCCAGCTGGTGGCCAAAAGATTCAGCGGTTTGAATGTAATTAGCTGGCGTAATTCAGGACGCACCCGCACGTAGCCAACCTGATCGCCTTTGCCTTTCAGGAAAAAACGCCGCACGCGTTCCTGGGGCATTTTGTCCAAACGGTCCAGTGCATAAATCCCCTGTGCCGCCGAATCAAGCACATGGGTATCGATGTCGGTCGCGATAATGTTCACCGGCGGGGTCAGCGTGTTGAACGCTTCGCACAAGGTCATCGCGATCGAATATGGCTCCTCGCCCGTTGAACTGGCGGAGCACCAGACACTCAGCGGTCCCGTCATCGCCATCACATGCTCGGCCAGAATCGGGAAATGGTGCGCCTCGCGGAAAAACGAGGTCAGGTTGGTGGTCAGCGCATTGGTGAAGGCCACCCATTCCCCGCTGTCCCTCCCGCCTTCCAGGCCATCGAGATATTCCTCGAAGGTACTCAGGCCTTTTGCCCGCAGGCGCCGCGCCAGACGGCTGTAGACCATCTCCTGCTTGCTTTCGCCCAGCGAGATTCCGGCCTGCTTGTAGATCAGCGCTCGCACCCGCGCGAAATCGCGCGGCGTGAATTCGAAAATCCTGGTGTTGTCCTGCTGTTTATTCAATGCGGGCTTCATGTCGAAATTCTGTGTGTGCTCGATGCTGTGTGCTCAACATGTACGCGCGTTTAAAGCGAGCCCGATATAACCGTGCTGTACAACGCCACGCCCCATCCATCAGCCGGCTTCATACCCCCATCAACTGCCAGCCAGCCGCTTGCGGCTTGAGGCCGGGCTGGCTGCCAATGCCTTCCTGCCGGCCGCCCTGACGGGTGCCCGATTCTGCTGCCGAACCTGGCCCTGCCCACCCTGCACCAGCCTGAAGGCGCCCACCAGTTCAGTCAGTTTCTCCGCCTGCTCCTGCATGCTCTCGGATGCGGCGGCTGCCTGTTCGACCAGCGCGGCGTTCTGCTGGGTCACTTCATCCATCTGGGTGATCGCCTGGTTGACCTGCTCGATGCCGTCGCTCTGCTCCTGACTGGCCGCGGCAATCTCGCTCATGATGTCGGTGACGCGCTTGACCGAGCTGACAATTTCTTCCATGGTCCTGCCCGCTTCGTCTACCAGCTTTCCGCCGGCGTCGACCTTGCCGACCGAATCCTCGATCAGACCCTTGATCTCCTTGGCGGCGCTGGCGCTGCGCTGCGCCAGGTTGCGCACT
>JBBRFZ010000147.1:0-5784 GCA_038241165.1 Burkholderiales bacterium
ACCTACCAAGATGTGCGGGATGCCCCTCAAAATACCGGGGATGCATCGAAACAACATCGAACATGTGTGCAAAGTTTGCTCAATGAACTTACAAGAATGTATGCAACCCATAAGTTGGAGCGAATTTCAACAGCCTGTTAAGCCTGATGCGGTAGATTGGGTAATTAGCCAGACTCAAATAGAAGCCGAACACCGCCACAGAGAAACTTCCAGAATTAATGGATTTATTTTTGTTGAGCATTTGATTGGTCAAATTTTCGCTTTGATTATAGGTACAGCGGGAATTGTTGGTGGTTCTTGGGTTGCGATTAGCGGGCAACCATGGGCTGGCGGGACTATAGCAACAGCTTCTATAACAGGATTAGCTGTTGTATTTTTAACGGGAAGAAAAAAACCTCAATAATTTAATTTTTCTTTTTGTAAGGCCCGCGCTTCTTTGGCTCTTCTTCTGGAATCAAAGCCATAATATCCTGAAATCTCCCAAAGTTTTTCACTGACATCAGCTTCATTGCTGGTGTTACACGTAGCGACTTGTGAATCTTGTAAACCTCAGGGACAGACCACGGTTTATTCCAACCCCAATCACTGGCTCACCCTCTATCCTTTTGCGGTTAACGCAGCCAACTCCAACTCACTGAACCCCGCTGCCCGCCGCGCTTCCAGATTGAATGGCCCGCGCATCACCGGCGCCTGATACTCAGCTGCAAGGCGAGCATAGGTGGCTACCGGCTCCATGCCGCGCTGTTCGCACAGCCAGTTGTACCAGCGGTTGCCGATTGCGACATGGCCGATCTCGTCGCGCAGAATGATATCCAGGATCGCGGCAGCGGCCATATCTCCGGCCTGTGCAAGTTTGGCGCGCACTTGCGGGGTGGCATCCAGTCCGCGCGCTTCCATCGTGCGCGGCACCAGCGCGATGCGCGCGAGGATGTCGTGCTGCGTTTTTGCGGCCATCTCCCATAAGCTGCTGTGCGCGGGGAAATCTCCATATGCGTATCCCTGGCTTTGCAGATGTCCGGTCAACAGGGAGAAATGCAGCGCCTCCTCATCCGCCACTTGCAGCCAATCGGCGTAATACTCGCGGGGCATATCGGCGAATCGCCAGATGGCATCCAGTGCCAGATTGATTGCATTGAACTCGATATGTGCCAGTGCGTGGATCAGGATGGCGCGGCCTTCCTGCGTGATCATCGAGCGGCGCCTGACCGAGAGCGGGGACACCAGTTCCGGTTTGTCCGGCTTGCCGGGGATGGGTTGATGCGCGGTCAATGCCGCATGGGTATCCAGTTCGATTACACCCGACAGCCACGACTGTGCCAGCAGGCGCACACCGTCAGCCTTGCCTACCGCATCGCATTCCGCAAGCCAGAGTAGTGCCATGCTGCGCAACTCAGCCAATGGCGCAGCGCCGCAATTAGGGGGTGATGATTTCACGTTGGTTTCCGGTACGACGTCAGTAGATAAGTGAAAGCATGTTATACCATCCATTGCCGGGCTTATCATGGCCCGGCCGATATGATTTAAGAAAACACTGATTAAGCCCGTTCGCCCTGAGCCTGTCGAAGGGTGTGCGATTTAACATGTTGATTTGTTAGTCCCTCCATTCATGGTTCGACAAGCTCACCACGAACGGAGAGACTTAATCAGCGTTTCCTTAATTTTAGCGGTTTCATTCCTGCAGGAGCACCATGGTCCGCCCGCTCAGCATCGCCCTTGCCGGGCAGAATGCCGCGTATATTGAGAAGCAATTGAGAAATTATCAGTCCGGTGCGCGCGCACACCAGGTTATGAGTACCATCTCGAAGTCAGTCAGCGACACCGAGCTAGCCAATATCGGGTCTTATTTTGCCAGCCGGAAAAAAATGCAGGGCAAGGGAAGCGGGGACAATAAAGCTGCGGAAAAACTATTCCGGAAAGGTGATCCGACCAGGGGCATTCCGCCATGCATGAGTTGCCACGGGGCAAATGGCAAGGCCCCCGGCATCGCGACCTATCCGGTGATCGGCGGTCAGCACAAGGCGTACCTGCGTGTTCAGCTCTTCCATTGGCGTAGCGGCGAGCGCAGCAACAGTCCGGATGGCGTGATGAACAAGGCGGCCAAAACCCTGACCGATGCCGAAATAGAAGCGTTGTCTGATTATATTTCCGGGTTGTAGCGGGAACTTGCTCATCCGACAGGTTATTGCGGAGTATTTCAGCCGCTAGTCTCGCCTGCCGGCTTTGTCATTGCATGGGCGATGTGGTTTAATCTCACACATGAAATTTCCCTTCCAAAACGTCGCGCTGATCGGCAAACACAATGCTCCCGAAATCGCGGTGCCGTTGCTGCGTCTGGCCGAATTCCTGACATCCTGGGGGTTGACCGTGGTGGTGGATAGCCTGACTGCCGCGCATTTCAAGGACAATCCCTATCAGGCGATGAGCCTGGAAGAGATGGGCCGCGCGGTGGATCTGGCGATCGTGCTGGGCGGCGATGGCACCATGTTGAATATCGCCCGCACCCTGTCGCCGTGCAATATCCCGATGGTCGGGGTGAACCAGGGGCGGCTCGGATTTCTGACCGATCTTACGCTGGAGAACATGCAGGACAGCATAGCGGCGATGCTGGAGGGCAAGTTCATCACCGAGCAGCGCCTGCTGATTTCCGCGCAGGTGTTGCGCGACGATGTCGAAATATTCAGCGGCTCGGCTTTCAACGAAGTGGTGGTGCATCGCAACAATATCGGCAGCATGATCGAGTTCGAGGTGCGCATCGACGGCGAATACCTTTACAACCAGCGCGCCGACGGACTGATCGTTGCGACGCCTACCGGTTCCACCGCCTATGCGATGTCTTCGGGCGGCCCGATATTGCATCCCGGTCTGGATGTGCTGGAACTGGTCCCCGTGTGTCCGCACACCCTGAGCAACCGGCCGCTGGTGGTGAAGAGTTCATCGGTGGTGGAGATACTGTTGCATCGTGTCGGGGATATGAGCGTACGTTTCGACAGTCATACCAGCTATGAATTGCAATTGCACGACAAGATCATCGTCACGCGCGATCCCGATACTGCCTGCCTGCTGCATCCGGCGGGGCACAGCTACTATCATACCCTGCGCGAAAAGCTGCTCTGGAATCAGACGTTGTAAATGTCGGAATTCCCTGATCCATGCTGAAATTTCTTTCTATCCGCGATTTCGTCATCGTCTCCTCGCTGGAGTTGGACTTCTCGCCGGGCTTTACCGCGCTGACCGGCGAGACCGGCGCGGGCAAGTCCATTCTGATCGATGCATTGTCGCTGGCACTCGGTGAACGCGGCGATGCGACCATGGTGCGCAACGACTGCGAGCGCGCCGAGATCGCCGCTGAATTCGAGATCGCCGGGTTACCGCACATGCAGGCATGGCTGCACGAGCACGAGCTGGAAGGCGATGCGGGCGTGTGTCTGCTGCGCCGCGTGCTGGATGCCGGCGGTCGCTCACGCGGCTTCATCAACGGACGCAGCGCCACCCAGCAACAGATGCGTGAAGCGGGCGATCAGCTGCTGGACATACACGGCCAGAACGCGCACCAATCGCTATTGCGCCCGGATGCTCAGCGCGTGTTGCTGGATGGGTATGCGGGCATGACGGCGGTTGTTGCGGAGGTCTCCGTCCTGTATCACGATTGGCAGGCATTGCGCCGCCGCCGCATCAGTCTGAGCGAGAATGTCGAAGCAGTGGCTGCCGAACGCGAATTGTTGCAGTTCCAGCGCAGCGAGCTGGAAGGTCTGGATTTCAATCCCGAAAACTGGAACGCGGTGCAGGAGGATCATGCGCGGCTGGCCCATGCGGCGAGCCTGCTGGAGACCGCGGCATTCGGCATCGAAACGCTGAGCGAGGCAGATAACGCGTGTCTGGCACAAATCAATGCCTTGACGGTGCGTTTGCGCGACGGGATGGCACACGATGCCAGTTTGGGAGAAACGCTGCAGATGCTGGAAAGCGCACAGGCGGAATTGCAGGAAGCGGTCTACGCATTGCGTCATTACCAGCAGCGCATGGACACCGATCCGCAGCGCCTGCACGAGCAGGAGCAGCGCATCGAGACGATGCTGGATACGGCGCGCAAATACCGCGTCGCACCGGAACAATTGGGTGAAGCCTTGCAGCGCATCATGACTCGCCTGGATGAACTGGGCGGCGATGCCGATCTGGCGGAATTGGTGCGGCAGGAAAAATCAGCGCAGCAAAGCTATTTTGCCGCGGCCAAAAAACTGACGGCGGCACGCAAAAAAGCCGCCGGCAAACTGGGGCAGGAGATTACCGAGGCGATGCAGGGCCTGGCGATGCAGGGCGGCAGTTTTGCGGTGGCATTGTTGCCGCTGGTCCATGGCAATGACACCGGGGATGATGACAACAGGGGAAATGCATCGGGTCTGGAGAGTATAGAATTCCAGGTCGCCGCAAATCCCGGCGTGCCGCTGCGCAGCCTGGCTAAGGTCGCGTCGGGCGGTGAGTTGTCGCGCATCAGTCTGGCGATCCAGGTCGCCACTTCCCAACTTTCCAGTGTGCCGACGCTGATCTTCGACGAGGTGGACAGTGGCATCGGCGGACGCGTCGCCGAAATCGTCGGGCATTTGCTGAAGAGGCTGGGCAAGGATTACCAGGTGTTGTGCGTCACGCACCTGCCGCAGGTCGCTGCCGCCGCGGACCGGCAGTGGCAGGTCAGCAAGGCGGTGGAAAATGGCGTCACGCTGAGCCATATTGCCGAGCTGGCAGGCGAGCAACGCGTCGAGGAGATCGCGCGGATGCTGGGCGGCGTAAAGATTACCGAGACGACGCGCAAGCATGCGGCGGAAATGCTGGCAGGCGGTTGAAAAGCTACCGTTGAAACAACTGGCCATCTGAATAACCCGGCCGCTTGCGGGAGCAGATGCAGGCAGCTCTTCCTGCCCCGGATGCTTCGCAATACCGTGCCGGAGCGGCTACTTGAGGTATCATACGGCGGCTTTGAATTTGAATATCGATTAGGAATGTCATGCGTATTAAGATCATCGTTCTTTCCCTGCTGCTGTCATCGTGCACCAGTTTCTACATACCCCTGTTAACACCCTACAAGATGGATATCCGTCAGGGGAATTTCGTGACGCCGGCGATGCGCGAGAAATTGAAGATCGGCATGACCAAGCCGCAGGTGCAATTCGTGATGGGCACGCCGATGATTCAGGATGTATTCCACGGCAACCGCTGGGATTATGTGTATCGCTATGAACATGCCAGAAAAATGGTCGACAAACAGAATCTGACCCTGTATTTCGAGGGCAACAACCTGGCGCGCATTGTTGAGGGTAGCCAGCCTGCCGTGGCTGTGCCGGTGAAAAAAGACGAAAAAGCTGATGGGCAATCACAAGGATAGAGCATGAGCAAAATTAAAATCAAAATCGCCATCGCCGGCAGTAGCGGCCGTATGGGACGTATCTTGCTTGAGAACGTGTTTCAGTCTGATGATCTGGTGTTGCACGCCGCACTGGAACACGACAGTAGCGCACTGCTGGGCAAGGATGCCGGTGAAATGTTCGGCATGGCATGTGATGTCAAAGTCAGCGCGGATGTGGAGGCAGCGCTGCAGGGTGCAGACGTGCTGATCGATTTCACCCGCCCCGAAGGTACGTTGCATCATCTCGATATCTGCCAAAAACTCGGCGTGAACATGGTGGTCGGAACCACCGGTTTCAACGCACAGCAAAAGGCCCGGCTGGGCGTGGCGGCGCAACACATCGGTATCGTATTCGCACCCAACATGAGCGTGGGTGTGAACCTGGT
>JBBRFZ010000148.1:0-5768 GCA_038241165.1 Burkholderiales bacterium
AACACCCGGAAGATGCGGTGGATGTGGCGATACAGTTTCGCAAAACTGTCATGGCCAATTCTCACCAGGATTATCCGGATCTGAAAGTGCGCATCGGTATCCACTTCGGCCCTATCAATGTCGAAAAGGATATGAATGGCCGTAGCAACATGGTAGGGGACGGTATCAATGATGCTCAGCGCGTGATGAGCTTCGCAGGCATAGACCGGATCTATATTTCCCGCCCCTATTATGATTACATATCGCGGCTGAAAGATGAATACGCCGACATGTTCCAGTATCGCGGTATTCAGAAAGACAAGCATGGGCGCGAGCATCGCGTCTATGAGCTGATCGAAGCTGCGTCTGCTGCGGGAGGAGCGCTGTCACAAGCAAGTAAACCGGGTGAGGAGATAGAGCCAAATCCCTTTTCTTTCGACTCGTTTCAGTTCGACCAGCCACAGTCCGCAGGCAATGCGCATGCAGAAAAACAACCGGCAACAAAAGACAGTTCCGCTGAGGCGGCAACTGCGGCCAGGACGCAGGACACATTTGTTTATGACTTTCTGAATGTTGATGAACAGCAGCCCAGGGTTGAGTTGAATAGAGTTCAGCAATCAGTGCAGAGGGCCAGCCTCCCCGGCGATACTGCGCAAGCAACTCAAGCTGCTGATGTCCGGCAATCTGTCAAACAACAGGTGTCCACCCCTGCCGAGAGCAACGCTGGCAAGGATGAAGTTGAACAGAAATCTAAGGAACGCATCGCTGAGGAAGCTCGTGCCAAAGAAATGGCGGATGTACAAGCCAAGGTCTGGGCGGAAGCCGAGCAACGCGCACAGGAAACTGCCAAGGCACACGCCGAGCGGGTTGCCCGTCAGGCCGAAAAAAAGCCGGAAACCGGACGTGCCGAAAAATCGGTACGTGTCGCACGGGTACCCCGCAAGCCGTTTGCATGGGGAAAACTGGTGGGATTTGTGGTCAAGCTGGGAATATTCCTGCTGGTGTTGCTGGTCGGTGCGCTGTTCATTGTTCCCTATGTGTTACCAATGCGTGGTTACATGCCCAAAGTCCAGCAAATGCTTGCTGACAGATTGCATCAGCCGGTGCACCTGGGCTATATATCCGGCCGTATCCTGCCGACGCCACGCCTGGATCTGGGAGAGATATATATAGGCAACGCAAAACAATTCCAGGCCGCGACGGCGCAAATAAATTTTGACATCATGGGTGTGTTCGGCGACAGCAAGCCGATCAACAGTGTCGATTTTCAGGAAGTTAAAGTTCGGGGCATCGCATTGACGGATGCGGCTGCGTGGCTGCAACAGCTGGCCTCTGACAAACAATATCCGGTGAGCCACATGGCGATCACTCAAGGCACGCTGGATGCGGATGTTTTTCAGCTTACCGATGTGGAAGGCGGATTGAATTTCAGTCCTGCAGGTAAATTCACCCGGGCACAATTGAGTGCAAACTCCGGAAAGTACACATTGGGCATCGATGCCACACCGCAAAATACGCTGCTGGCCACACTAACGGTACGCGGAAGCGCCTTGCCGTTGCTGCCGAATTGGACGTTCGATGAACTGGATGCTAAGGGTGAAATAAAAAGAGACGAGTTCCTGGTCAACGAATTCAAGGCAAAGATTCTGGGTGGTAACCTGCAAGGAAATGCACGCATAGCCTGGCATTCGGGTTGGCATGCGGAAGGTGTGCTGAACGCCAAAAAACTCGTCATGAACGACTTGAACAAATTACTTGACGGAAATGTCGATGGTACGGCGCACTTCAAGATGAATTCGAAGGACCTGGTCGGCCTGACGGATTCATCGGAACTGGAGGGCAGCTTTACATCCACTACCGGGCTGATCAGCGGCCTCGACATCGTTCAAACTGCGCGCATGCGCAGCAAGGAAAACCTTCCGGGAGGCAGGACCCATTACGACGGGTTGCGCGGAGAATTAAGCTATGCCAACAATGTGTATCACTTTTCAAAGGTTAAAATCGAAGCGGGCGGGCTGGATGCAGACACCACATTCGATATTGCCAAGCAGCAGTTGTCGGGAAAAATGAAAGTCAATTTGTCGATGCCGAGCACGATGACAGCCGAATTGAAATTGGGTGGCGCCGTCGATGATCCCACTCTGGTCTATGCGCCATGAGACGCGCATGGCATCAATAATCGCATCGCAGTGAACCGGTCAGGCCGGTTCCCACACGTTGCTGCATTCAATCGGCCGGATTGCTCACTGTGCGCCGCTCACCGGCGCGTTCTGCAGGTTTCAGCTACACCATAATCAAACGGCCAAGCCGGGGTTTGCCCGCTTAGCCTCCGGTCGGTCTTGCCCGAAACCTTACGACAACGCTTTCGCAATACGCTCCAGTGCTTTCTTGAGATTATCCATCGACGTGGCGAAGGACAGGCGGATGTAGCCTTCGCTGCCGAATGCCGAGCCGGGCACCACCGCCACGCCGGCTTCCACCAGCAGATATTCGGAAAACGCGAGGTCGTTGGCTTCCTTCAGCACACTCTTCTTGTGCAGCGTGGCGATCGCGCCACTGGCATCCGGGAACGCATAGAACGCACCGCCCGCCATGATGCACTTCAAGCCGGGAATCTTGTTCAGCGCCCCAACCACGAACACATGCCGTTCGCGGAACGCCTTCAGCATCGGTGCGATGCAACCCTGGTCACCGTTCAGCGCGGCTTCCGCGGCCACCTGCGAGATCGAGGTCGGGTTCGACGTGCTTTGCGACTGCACGTTTTCCATCGCGGTGATGATGTTTTCCGGCCCGGCTGCGTAGCCGATGCGCCAGCCGGTCATCGCGTAGGCCTTGGAGACACCGTTCAGCACCATGGTGCGCGGATAAAGGTCGGGACAGGCGTTGAGCATGGTGACGAACTTTTCATCTGTCAGCGCAATATGCTCGTACATGTCGTCGGTCGCGATCAGGATATTCGGATGCTTGCGCAATACCGCACCGAGCGCCTTAAGATCTTCCAGCGTATACACCGCGCCGGAAGGGTTGCTCGGGCTGTTAATCACCATCATCCGGGTTTTGGGCGTGATCGCCGCTTCCAGTTGCGCCGGCGTCATCTTGAAGCCCTGGTCTATGCCGGCATGCACGATCACCGGTTTGCCTTCCGCGATCAGCACGATGTCGGGGTACGACACCCAGTAGGGCGCGGGAATGATCACCTCATCGCCGGGATTGATCACCGCCAATGCGAGATTGAAAAAACTCTGTTTGCCTCCGCACGAAACCAGGATCTGCTTCGCGGTGTAATCCAAGCCGTTATCGCGCTTGAATTTTGCGATCACTGCCGCTTTGAGCGATGGCGTGCCGCCCACTGCAGTATATTTGGTGAAGCCATTGTTGATCGCCTTGATTGCCGCATCCTTGATGTGCTGCGGTGTATCGAAATCAGGCTCGCCCGCGCCCAGGCCGATGATGTCCTTGCCTTCGGCTTTCAGCTTCGCCGCTCGTGCGGTTACGGCAAGAGTGGGGGAGGGTTTGATGCCCTGCACGCGTTTGGAGAGAATCACTGAAATTCCTTAGGTTATGAGAAAAGATAGCGCCAATTATACTCTCGCCGCGTAAAGCAAGGTAGCGCCCCGGGCTTGGCAAACAGACCGGCCGGCACCGCGGCACACAGATTGCAACTGCACTTTAAGCTTTAAGCTTTATTGTTTGGTTATTGAATCTTTCCCCGTACAATAGACAGCTGACCATGACCATCAAAACCTTCCCCAATAGTCCCTATCGCCTGCACCAGCCGTTCGAACCGGCCGGCGATCAGCCTGCCGCTATCGCACAACTGGTCGAGGGCATACGCGACGGTTTGTCATACCAGACGTTGCTCGGCGTGACCGGCTCGGGCAAGACCTTCACCATGGCCAATGTGATCGCGCAGCTCGGCCGTCCGGCGATGGTGATTGCACCGAACAAGACGCTGGCGGCGCAACTGTATTCCGAGTTGCGCGATTTCTTTCCAGAGAACGCGGTCGAGTATTTCGTCTCCTATTACGACTACTACCAGCCCGAGGCCTATGTGCCGTCGCGTGACGTGTTCATCGAGAAGGATTCCAGCATCAACGAGCAGATCGAACAGATGCGATTGTCCGCGACCAAGGCGTTGCTGGAGCGCGAGGACTGCGTGATCGTCGCGACCGTCTCGGCGATCTACGGCATCGGTGACCCGGTCGATTACCACGGCATGATTTTGCACCTGCGCCGCAACGAAAAAATGCACCAGCGCGACGTGATCAAACGCCTGATCGAAATGCAGTACGAGCGCAACGAGATCGATTTCTCGCGCGGCAAATTCCGCGTGCGCGGCGACGTGATCGACATCTTCCCGGCGGAGAGCGGCGAGGATGCATTGCGCGTCACGCTGTTCGATGATGAGGTGGAAACCCTGTCGCTGTTCGATCCGCTCACCGGCCGCATCCTGCAAAAGGTGCCGCGTTACACCGTCTATCCGTCCAGCCATTACGTCACGCCGCGCAGCACCGTGGTGTCCGCCATCGAAACTATCAAGGTTGAGCTGGCCGAGCGTATCGCGTTCTATCAGAGCGAGAACAAACTGGTCGAGGCGCAGCGCATCGCGGAGCGTACCCGCCATGACCTGGAGATGCTCAACGAGATCGGCTTCACCAAGGGCATCGAAAATTATTCACGCCACCTGTCCGGGCGCAAGGTCGGCGAACCACCGCCCACACTGATCGATTACCTGCCGCCCAACGCGCTGATGTTTATGGACGAAAGCCATGTGATGATGCCGCAGATCGGCGCCATGTACAAAGGCGACCGCGCGCGCAAGGAGAATCTGGTCAACTACGGTTTCCGCCTGCCGTCCGCGATGGACAACCGTCCGTTGCGCTTCGACGAATTCGAAAAGATCATGCGCCAGAGCGTGTTCGTTTCCGCCACACCCTCGGTCTACGAGGCGGAACACGCCGGCCAGGTGGTCGAGCAGCTGGTGCGACCCACCGGGCTGGTTGACCCGCAGATCGAAGTGCGGCCCGCGATCAACCAGGTGGACGACCTGATGTCCGAAGTCAACCTGCGTGTGGAGAAGGGCGAGCGCGTGCTGGTCACCACGCTGACCAAGCGCATGTCAGAACAGCTCACCGATTACTTTACCGAGCACGGCATCAAGGTGCGCTACCTGCATTCCGACATCGAGACCGTGGAGCGTGTCGAGATCATCCGCGACCTGCGCCTGGGCATGTTCGACGTGCTGGTCGGTATCAACCTGCTGCGCGAGGGCCTGGACATCCCCGAGGTGTCGCTGGTCGCGATACTCGACGCCGACAAGGAAGGTTTCCTGCGCTCCGAGCGCTCGCTGATCCAGACCATGGGCCGTGCCGCGCGCCATATCAACGGCAAGGCCATCCTGTACGGGGACCGGATCACCGGCTCGATGAAACGCGCCATTGACGAAACCGAACGCCGCCGCACCAAACAAGTGGCGCACAACTTCGCGAACAACATCACCCCGATAGGCGTGCAGAAGCGCATCAAGAACATCATCGAAGGCATGTACGAGCCGGAAGCCGCGCACGCGCAACAAAAGGCCGAGCAGGAACAGGCGAAATACCTGGCGATGAGCCCGAAGGAAGTGTCCAAAGAGATCACCCGGCTGGAAAAGGCAATGCTGCAAGCAGCGAAGAATCTGGAGTTCGAGAAAGCCACCGAATTCCGCGACCAGCTCAAAAAGCTGCGCGATAGCGTGCTGATTTCGACATTGTGAAACTCCATGTAGGAGCAGGCTATGAATTGCATCG
>JBBRFZ010000149.1:0-5680 GCA_038241165.1 Burkholderiales bacterium
AGGACAGATTCTCAAGCGGCTTCAATCCGACGCTGCGCGGTGATTCAGGTGGCTGGCTTTCCGAGGGTTGGTACGGGCTCGATCAGGGCCTGCTCGTGATGATGATCGAAAATCATCGCACCGGCTTGATCTGGGAGATCGTGCGCCGCTCCAGCTACGTCCGCGACGGCCTCAAGCGCGCCGGCTTCGAAGGCGGATGGTTATAAAGATGAACCTCATTGCGACCAAAGCGAACGACGACGACGAAAATGCGTTGCTCCGGCGTGTGCGGCCGGAAGATTGGCGAAACCCCATACCGCGAAGCGTCTACGACCTTGCTATTGTTGGAGCGGGACCGGCGGGCTTGGCGGCAGCGGAATCCGCCACCCGACTCGGCTTCTCCGTTGCCCTGATCGAGCGCAATCGCATGGGCGGGAATTCGCTCAATTCGGGGTCGATGCCATCCAAGGCCATCATCCGCACCGCGCGCGTCTATGGCGCGATGCGGGACGCCGAAGAGTTTGGCGCACCCGTCCCAGACGAACCCGCGCTCGAATTCGGCAAGGTGATGGCGCGCATGCGCCAGATTCGGGCGCGCATATCGGAATACCATTCGGTTCACGAGCTCGCCGCACTTGGTGTGGATATCTTCTTCGGCAATGCCCGGTTCGACAGCGCCGACGCGCTTCTGGTCGGCGACACCCGCCTGCAATTCAAGAAGGCAATCATCGCCACGGGTGCACGCTCGAGAACGCCCGGCATTCCGGGCATCGATCGGACGGACTACCGCACGAGCGCAACGATCTTCGAGATGACCGCGTTACCGAGACGTCTCGCCGTGATCGGCGGAGGACCGCTGGGTTGCGAACTGGCTCAAGCCTTTTGCAGGCTGGGTTCCCACGTAACGATTGTGCAAAACAAGCCGAAGTTTCTTCCCCGCGAAGAACGCGACGCCGCTGAGATCCTGTCCCGATCTATGGCACGCGATGGCGTGGAAATCCGTCTGAACACCACGGTTGTTGGCGCGCGACACGACGGTGGCGACAAGGTTCTGGAGACTGTCAACAACGAGATAAAAAGTGACATCCAGGCCGACGAAATTCTATTGTGCATCGGACGGGTGCCCAATGTCGAAGAGCTGAACCTGGAAGCAGCCGGCGTTGCGTTCGACCTTGACGAAGGAGTCAAAGTCGATGACTGCTTGCGCAGCACAAACCCAAACGTGTACGCGGCGGGCGACGTCTGCCTAGCGTTAAAATTCACGAATGCGGCGCAGTCTTCGGCCCGAATGGCCGTTCGAAATGCATTGACCGGGACACGGCAGCGTCAAAGCGGCACTGCCATACCCTGGTGCACCTTTTGCGATCCGGAGATCGCGCATATCGGTCTGCATGTCTGGGAAGCGCGCCGGCAATCCATTCCCATCAAGAGTTTCACTGTAATGATGCACGATGTCGATCGCGCCATCACGGATGGACAAGACATCGGTTTCATCAAGATTCACGTCGCAGAAGGGTCAGACAGGATTCTCGGCGCGACCATCGTCGCCTCGCGGGCCAGCGAATTGATCAACGAAATGGCCGTTATCATGAGTACCGGCATCGGCATGAAGGCCCTGGCCGAGGTGGTCCACACCTATCCGGCGCAATCCGAGGCGATCATGCTCGCAGCGCAAGCCTGCAAACGCGAGTTCGATAACACAACCGATGAGAAATGCGGCCGCGGATGACGGCAGGAGATTCTCCTATGTCGCGCCGGTAGCCTCCGTGTGCGGATGTTCGCGACGAGCTCGCACTGGGTGCCGATAGATGTTGAAAATATTTACTTCGATAATCGGACCTGCAAACATCTTCCGCGCGTCGAAAATCGCCATCGAGATACAAGAGTAGGCCGCTGGGGTGATAATGATCCCGCGCCCATGTCGATTGCCTCGTGGATCCATTCGGCACTCGCCGCCGGAAAGGTGACCCGTGCGATGCCTTGCACCACGCCGGCGGCATACATGGTCGCGATTTCGTTGTGGTGCGCCATCTGATTTTCTAGGCCAGACGCTGGAGCAAGTGATCGCCCACGCGCAGCGCGTTGGCGGTGATGGTAAGCGACGGGTTGACCGCGCCGCAGGAGGGAAAGAAGGAACCGTCCACGACGTAGAGATTGGCAATGTCGTGTGTACGGCAGTCGAGATTCAGCACCGACGTCTTCGGGTCCGTGCCGAACCGGCAGGTGCCGTTCTGATGCCCGACGCCTTCGAGGGGAATGGACTTCTTGAGGTAAAACTCCTCCGGGACGTAGCTGTGCCCACCGTCCACTTTCTTCACCACTTCCTGCCAGCGAGTTTGCAGGCGCTGGTAGGGTTCCTCGTTGTTTGGTGTGTAGTCGAGCTGGATGCCTTTGCCGGCGATCCAGCGGACGCGATTTTGAGGGCTTGGCAAATCTTCCGTCGTCAGCCACCACGGGACAGAGTGCGACTTCATTGTCTTCAAAACCAAAGAAGGCGTGAAGGGCGGCGCTTCTCCTTGCATCATTTCCCATTTGAAAGAGCCGATCAATTGAATCCCGCCCATCGGATAGGGATAATCTTTTTCGCCGAAGTAGAAGTCGTTCAGTGCGATCGTCTTCATGAATTTGCTGGGATTCGGCTTCAAGCCGATCGAGAGCACGATGGCGGCTTTGTGAAACATGAAGTTTCGCCCGACCAGGTCCGAGCTGTTGGCGAGGCCCGTGGGATGCGAGCTATTGGCGCTGCGCAAGAACAGCGCGGCCGAGTTGATCGCTCCGCAGGCGACGACCACGATCGCAGCGGAGTAAGTCTCCTTGCGCCGGCCGCCGTCGAACTCAGCCTCTACGCCCGCGATTTCAGTGCCGGTGGCGGTGGTCGTGAGTTTACTGACATAAGCGCCGGTGAGGAGCGTGACATTAGGTAGCTCTAAAATGGGGCGAATGCAATTGTTGTCCGCATCCGACTTGGCGTCGACCAGGCAGGGAAAACCATCGCAGGTATCGCAGCGGATACATTGGCTCTGCCAGCGCACGCGTTCGTTGAGCTTGATGCCAACGGGACAGGGAAAAGGATGATAGCCACCTGCCTTGAGCCCATCGTAAATCTCCTGAATGCGCGGCTCGTGACTGACGGGCGGGTGCGGATAAGGTTGGCTGGTTGGCGGTTCCGTCAGATCGGCGCCACGCTCACCATGCGCGTGGTAAAGCAACTCGGCTTCATCGTAGTAAGATTGATAGTCGCGGTATTTCAACGGCCACGCCGGCGAGATGCCGTCCCGGTGCCGGACTTCTTCGAAGTCGCGTTCCCGCAGCCGAAACAGAGCCGCGCCATAGACCTTGGTATTGCCGCCGACCCAATAGGCCGTCTGCGGATGAAGGGGCTTGCCCTCGCTGTCCTGCCAGACTTCGTCCGTATGGTAGCGGTTCTCGTTGTAGACCGCGTCGGTGCTCCAGTTCTCCTTCTCCCGGGGCAGAAAAGTGCCGCGCTCGAGGATGAGAATGCGCTTCCCGCTCGGCGCGAGGCGCCGGGCGAGAGCGCCGCCGCCGGCGCCGGTGCCGATGATGATGACGTCGTAATGACTCATGATATTTCCCGAATTATGGCTATCGATCCCAGTTTAAATAATGACCTGTACTCTGGTTCTGTGCCCTGCTTCCCGCTTGCGGCAGGGCGCGTCAGTGCATCCGCATGGCGAGGCTCGCCATGATCCACACCGTGCCCGCTACCATGATGGTCAGCAGCAGCGCCGAGAACACGATCAATTGCAAATCCTCACGCTTCTGTCTGAGGCTGATGTGGAGGAAGAAACGAAAGTGCACCAGCATCTGTATCAGCGCAAGGGCGCCGATCACGATCAGCAGCGAGAATCGCGGCATGGACGCCCAGTGCACCAGAGCAAACGCTACCAGGGTGAGCAGCAGGGCCAGCCCGATGCCCCATACGTAAGAGCGGAATTCCTTACGTTCCTCGCGGCAGCTCCCGGACTGCGTTTCGATGTTGCGTGCTTGCTCGCTCATGTCAGCCCCACCAGGTAAACCACCGAGAAGATCGCGATCCAGATGATGTCCAGGAAATGCCAGAACAATGCCAGGCGCATGATGCCCAGTTTGGTTTTCGTGTCGAGGCCGTAGCGGGCAATCTGGCCGAGCAGGGACACCAGCCAGATACAACCCGCAGTCACATGCAGACCATGCAGCGGCACCAAGTCGAAGAACGCGGATAGGAAGCCGCTGCGACTGGGCACACCACCTTTGGCAAACATGCTGCTGAAGTCGTGCAGTTCGAAGCCGAGGAAGGCCACGCCCAGCACGAGAGTAAGCGTCATCCAGCCGATCAATCGGGTCTTGCCGTGCTTGTACTTCAGCGCCAGCGAGGCCATGCCGAAGGTGAAGCTGCTCGACAGCAGCAGCATCGTTTCGATAAAGACGCTCTTGATGTCGTACAGGTCGCGCGGCCCCGGTCCGCCGGCGGTGGCGTGCACCGAGGTGACGTAGGTGGCGAACACCATGCCGAACAGGATGGCGTCACTCATCAAGAACACCCAGAAGCCGAACATCACGGTTTCCGCGGCGTCGTTGTCCGTGCCATGCGCGGCACCGAGATTCAGACCGGGGTGCTTGATTATTTGCTGGTTCACGGCACCACTCCATCAGCCTCTTGCAGCGCCAGTCCGACGTTGGCCGGGTCGCATTCGTCGGCGCGGGATATGGCCGCAGCCCTGGCGGCGGCATCGATCCAGCGATGGTGTTCCCGCCGCACCTCCTGCGCTGACACGATGCGTGTCGTGTCGCGCGCGAAGCCGCGGATGATCATGCTTGCAATCGCCGCCAGGAACGCCAGGACCATTAGCCACCAGATATGCCATACCAAGCCGAAGGCAAGGGCGAAACCGATGGCCGCGATGGCGGGGCCCATCGCACTGTTCTTCGGCAGCTCGATATCGACATAGGTATCGGGTTGCAGGTAGGCACGACCGTCCTCCTTCATCGCGGTGAATGCATCGCGACCTTCGACCACGGGGATCACGGCGAAGTTGTACTCCGGCGGCGGTGCGGAATTCGCCCATTCCAGGCTGCGGCCGGCCCATGGATCGCCGACAAACACGCGGTTTTCCTCGCGGTGCTTGATCGACACCCAGAGTTGCCACAGCAACGCCAGCAGCGCGGCAAGAATCAACAGGGCGCCTAGGAAGGCCACCCATTCCAGTGGGACGTAACGTGCCTCCGTATAGGCCACGGTGCGTCGCGGCAGGCCCATGATGCCAAGCGCGTACAGCGGGAAGAACGCACCCATGAACCCGAAGATCCAGCACAGCGCCGAGATCATGCCCCAGCGCTCGTTGAGGCGAAAACCGAACGCCTTGGGAAACCAGAAGTGGTAGGCGGAGAGCATGCCGAACAGCACGCCGGGCACGGCCACATTGTGGAAGTGCGCAACCAGGAATACGGTGTTGTGCACTTGGTAGTCGATGGTGGGATTGGCCAGCAGGATGCCGGTCATGCCACCGAGCACGAACAGCATGATGAATCCGATGGCATACACCATGGGTACCGTAAAACGCACGCGGCCACGAAACATCGTCCACATCCAGTCATAGATCTTCACGCCGGTGGGGATACCGATCAGCATCGAGGCGATGCCAAACACGGCGTTGATATTGGCGTTCTGACCCATGGTGAAAAAGTGGTGCAGCCACACCGT
>JBBRFZ010000150.1:0-5671 GCA_038241165.1 Burkholderiales bacterium
TGGCATCATGGATCATCAGTGCGCCCTGACCGAAATAATTGAGCAGCAGGGCAGGCAGAACAAATCCGAACCAGGCAGCTCGAATCGGGTGTTTGCCGAAATGGCCCATGTCGGCATAGAGGGCCTCGGCACCGGTCAGCGTGAGTACCACCGCGCCCAGTGCCAGGAATCCCTGCCAGCGATTTTCAATGAAAAAGTGCACGGCATACATCGGGTTGACAGCCTGCAGCACAGCGGGGAACTGGATGATCTTGATCAGTCCGAGCCCGCCCAGTGTAGCGAACCAGATCATCATGACCGGGCCGAACAGCGCCCCTACGCTGGCCGTTCCCTTGCGTTGAATCAGGAACAGTCCGATCAGCACAGTAAGGGAGATGGGAATGACATACGGCTTGAGTGCCGGGGTGGCGATTTCAAGTCCTTCCACCGCGGAGAGCACCGAGATCGCCGGGGTGATGATGCCGTCGCCATAAAACAGGGCCGCACCGAACAGGCCCAGAACCACGAGTATCCAGCGCATGCGGGAGTCCTTCGAGGTGACCCGCTGCATCAGGGCGATCAGCGCCATGATACCGCCTTCGCCCTTGTTGTCCGCGCGCATGATGAAGACGACGTATTTGAGCGAGACAACGATCAGCAATGACCAGAAAACCAGGGAGAGAATTCCAAGCACATTGTTGTGGCTGGGGATAACGCCATGTACCCCATTAAAAACCTGTTGCAAGGCATACAGGGGGCTGGTGCCGATATCGCCGTAAACGACGCCGATCGCCCCGATGGAAAGCGCCGCCAGGCCTTGCTTCTTCAATGGGTCTGAAACATTGGGTTGCTGCATGATTCTCGCAATCTGGATTTTACGATGAGGGTAATTATTTAGTTTTTTCAGCGGGTGCAATATCCGCATGCAGGCCAAAAACGGAATGATTGTAGACGGCCGGTCAGGATAACAGTTAACTGCAACGCGACGCGACGTGACGTGACGTGACGTGACGCGACGCGGGTCGGGTACAGCCACGGTCTCAGGAATTTACCATAAAACTTAAACACCAGTCTTCGTTCAGCATCTGGGTAATCACTTCAGCGGGTACCGGCCGGCTGAAATAATAGCCTTGCATCAGATCGCACTGACGCGAGCGCAGGAACGTCAGCTGTTCGTTGGTTTCCACACCCTCCGCAATGGTTTTCATACCAAGGCTGCGTGCCATGGCAATAATGGCACTGACAATCGCAGCATCGTTCGGGTCAGTATAAATGTCGCGTACGAACGATTGGTCGATCTTGATGGCATTGATCGGGAAGCGTTTGAGATAGCTCAATGACGAATAACCGGTGCCGAAATCATCAATCGATATGGCGATGCCCAGGCTGTTTAATTCATTGAGCATGGCGATGGAAGCCTGGATGTTCTGGATCAGCGTGCCTTCAGTAATTTCCAGTTCCAGCATGTCCGGCGACAGACCCGTTTGCGTCAGTATCTCGGTCACGATTTGTGCCAGATTGAGCTGGGCGAACTGACGCCCGGACAGGTTGACTGCAACGGGCATGGCAGGCAGCCCTGCCATCTGCCATGCCTTGCATTGGGCACAGGCAGTGCGCAACACCCACTCACCGATCGGGACAATCAAACCGGTTTTCTCGGCCAGCGGAATGAATTCGGCAGGTGAAATCATCCCCAGTTCCGGGTGTTTCCAACGTAACAAGGCTTCCATACCGCATACCTTGCCAGTCCTGAAATCAACCTGCGGCTGGTAATACAGCTGCAATTCATCCCGTTCCAGTGCGTGGTGCAAGGCATTGTCCAGCAACAAATGCTGCAATGCCTTGGCATTCATTTCGGCAGTGTAATACTGGTAGGTGTTGCCACCGGTGTCCTTGCTGCGGTTCAAGGCGATGGCGGCATTTTTCAGCAGACCGTCCGGCGTCAAGTCATCCAGAGGGTAAACCGCAATGCCAACGCTGGCAGTCAGGAATAATTCGTGCTCCCCGATACGGAACGGTTTCTTGAAGCTATGCAGGATTTCCTGGGTTAAGGCGCTCACATCATCGAGTTGCGCGATGTCGGTGAACACCAGTGCAAACTCATCGCTGCCGAGCCGGGCGATGGTGTCGTCGTCACGTATTTTTTTCTCAAGTCGTTCTGCGACTGCTTGAAGCAGGGCATTGCCCTTTTCGTGTCCAAGCGTGTCATTAATGGTTTTGAAACGGTCCAGATTAAGATGCATTGCCGCGACAAGGTGGTGGTGTCGTTGGGCCTCAAGTATGGCGACTTCCAGGCGGTCGGAATAGAGCGCGCGGTTGGGTAAACCGGTCAGGCTGTCGTGTGTGGCGAGATGCTGTAATTGCTCCTCATGGTGTATGCGCTCCGAGATGTCGCGCATGATGGTGGAGAAAAAATCCACGCTGCCATCCGGAAATTTGTGCGCGACAATGACCGCCGATACCGGAATGGTTGCGCCGTTGTGCCAGCACAGTGCGCTTTCGCCACGCCACATGCCTTCGTGTATGGCAGTTGGGATGCCATTGTTCGTCAAGCTTTCTGCCGCCCAAGTGGGCAAAAAATCCCGCATTTTGATGGTAGAAATATCTTCGTTCAAATCGATGCCCAGCATATTTCGCCCGGCCTGGTTCACAAAGGTCACCGTTCCATCCGGACTGCAAATGCCAATAAAATCGATGGCCGAATTGATGATGGCAGCCAGTTGGGCACGACCGCTTTCGGCCTGTTTGCGTTCGGTGATATCGCGTGTAATGGACAGCAATGAGGTGCTGCCATCAATTTCGCTGACCAGCGGCACAGCGTGTGTTTCCAGCCAGCGGCGATGACCTTTTAGACCGGTAATTTGATATTCCATCGAACACTTGTTGCCTGCCAGCACGCTGCTGGTAAGAGACTGGAAAGCCTGCCGGTATTCGGGCAAGAGGATGTCCAGTAACTTTTTCCCCACCACCAGCTCGCTGGAATCGGCTTCTATCATCACCAAACCCGATGCATTGATGAATTGCAAGCGGTGGTCGGAACCAATAATCTTTACACATTCCGGTTCGGTGTCGATGATGGCTCGCAAGCGTGCTTCGCTCTCGCGCAATGCATTTTCCGCCGCTTCAAGAAGCTGCCGTTGTTCTGCACGGGCCAATAAGGAATGCACCCGGGTGGGGAGCAAGGCATAATGGCTGTGTGCCTTGAGCACATATTCATCCAGGCCTGCGTGCATCGCCTCCACGGCAATTTCTTCACTGCCGGTACCGGTAAACATAACGACCGGGCATTCCGGCATGACCTGCTTGATCATGCGCAGAACGCTCAGACCGTCGGTCCAGCGTAATTGATAATCGGTAATTACCAGGTCAAGATCGCACGTTTGTATACGTTGCTTGAATTCGTCCATGTCAGTGACAAATTCCGTCTGCATTTCCGGAAATTCTCGCGCTAGAGCCCGGGTTGCAAGAGCGCGATCATCCGGATTGTCATCCACCAGCAGACATTTGAGCAGGGTATGTTTGGTTATTTTTGCATCCATTTTAGCTATCTCCGACAGCTTGAATATCCGGTTTTTCATTGAGTATGAACCAATACATTCCCAAGGCTTTGACCATTTCCAGCAGGGTATCGAACCCCACCGGCTTGACCAGATAGGAATTGGCACCGAGATCATACGCATGGCCCACGTCCGTACTTTCCTTGGAGGAAGTTAATACCACGACCGGCAAACGCAGCAGACCAGGTTGTTCGCGCAGCCAGGCGAGTACTTCCAGACCCGATTTGCGCGGCAGTTTCAGATCCAGCAGCATGAGTGCGGGTAACGGATAGCGGCTACGGTCGGCATATTGACCCTGACCCGAGAGATAAGCGACGGCCATTTCGCCATCCACCACCACTTGCAATGGATTGTGCAGATTCGACTTGTCCTTGGCACGGCGGAATAACATCACATCATTGGCATCGTCTTCCACCAGCAATAGTGTCGGCAGCGATACATTCATCACACCTCCCTTGTCAGCGGCAGTTCTATCCAGAATCTGCTGCCACAATTTTCTTTTGCCAAGATACCCGCGCGACCTCCCATGCGCTTCATTCCCTTGCGTACAATCGCAAGCCCGATTCCGGTTCCAGGATAAGTTTCGCTGCCGTGCAAGCGCTCGAATACCTTGAAAATCCGTTCGGCATGTTCAGTGGGGATGCCAATGCCATTGTCATCAACGTACAAGCGTACCCTGTTTTCAAGTATTTCTGCCGATATCTGTATCAATGGCGACGTACCGGGTGCAACAAATTTGATGGCATTGGATAACAGATTGGCAATAACCTGAACCAGCGTCTGGTAATGGCCGAGCGCATCCGGCAGCGATCCAATGATGGAAATGTGGGCTTGCCGTTCGGCGATTTGTGACTGAAGCTGGGCGATGGCATCGGCTACAATTTTGGCCAGGCTGACCGGATTCGGATTGAGTTCGCTGCGACTCAACTGGCTATAGGCCAGCAGATTCTGAATGAGGATATCCATGCGGTTGGCCGCGGTTACAATGCGTTGCGCGAAGTCCTGACCTGCCGGGTCGAGTTGGCTTGCGTAATCTTCCTGCAGCGCCTGGGTAAAGCCCTGAATCGCGCGTAAAGGCGCGCGCAAGTCATGCGAAACAGAGTAGCTGAATGCCTGCATTTCTTCCACTGAAGCCTGCAAGTCTTCTGCTCGCTGCTGCAATTCCTTATTTAATTTACCGATGCTGGCTTGCGAGCTTATCAACCGGGAGTTGGCTGTTTCCAGTTCTGTGGTTCGTTCTACGACACGATGTTCCAGTTCGGCATTGAGCAAATTTATTTGCTGCTCCGCCAATTTGCGCTGGGTGATGTCGTAAGCGGTCGCCAGGCCTACCGACGTCCCTTCGAATTCAATGGAATCGGCGGTAACTTCCAGCCAGCGATGTTCACCTTGTTTGGTAATGATTTTAAATTCGTAACGGGCAGCGCCGCTGATGCCTTTCTGGCGTGCCAAAGCATGTTCTTTGACGATTTCCTGATGCTCGGGCACTACCAGCTGCCACAAGTCCATGGTCAGCAATTCTTCCTGAGTGTAACCGCTATAGGCGACGGCCTTTGGATTGACGAAACACAGACGTCCGCCGCGATGGAGAAAAATGGCGGTCGCAATGGTTTCGGTGAGCGTGCGGAAATTTCTTTCCCGTTCCGCGAGGATTTCGTTGGCACGTTGCGCAACAATATTTTCACGGCGCATCAGAAAAAACAGGACGAGGGTACTGGCCACGATCAAAGTCCACTCCCTCAAAGTTTCCAGGTGCTCAGTGAAAATGGGATCGCTAATATAGTGCAGCAGAAACTGGTCAGACAAGAATATCCATATGCTGCAAAGCAGCAAATATAATAAAACGATGCGCCGCGTCGGATAGATCATTGCGCCATGTGCCATTGGCGTGATGTCCTTTTTGGAGACAATATGGGGATGTGGAGATGAAACAGTTCGATTCACATTCTCTCCCGGCGAAAAATATGAAAAAGCGCGAATTATTTTTTCAACATATTGAATTCAAATATACTTCATTATCACTTATGTCGATAGCAGAGATGGCAATCGCCTACTCGTTCATTGCCGAATAAATCGCCGCATGCAGTCCGTATCAGTGCTGTAATGCGCCATACAGTTTGGCGTACAGCCCGTCG
>JBBRFZ010000151.1:0-5501 GCA_038241165.1 Burkholderiales bacterium
CGATGTTGCTCAAGATCGATTTTGCCGCGCTTGGCCGCGTGCGCGAGCATTGGCGCGGCATCGGCGTCACGCTGTTCATCAACTGGGCGGTCAAGCCGTTCTCGATGGCTGCGCTCGGCTGGCTGTTCATCGGCTATCTATTCCGGCCCTATCTGCCGCCGGAGCAGATCAACTCCTACATTGCCGGACTGATCCTGCTGGCGGCCGCGCCCTGCACCGCGATGGTGTTCGTGTGGAGCAACCTGGTCAAGGGCGATCCATATTTCACGCTGTCGCAGGTGGCGCTCAACGACACCATCATGATCTTCGCGTTTGCGCCGCTGGTGGCATTGCTGCTCGGTATCGCCAGCATCGCGGTGCCCTGGGACACACTGTTCGTTTCGGTGGTTTTCTACATCGTGATCCCGGTCATCATTGCGCAACTGTTGCGTCGCCGTTTGTTGGCGAAGGGCGAGAACGCATTCACGCAGGCCATGAAAATAATCGCACCCTTGTCGATGGGCGCACTGCTGCTGACCCTGGTGTTGCTGTTTGCGTTGCAGGGCAATGCCATCGTCGCGCAACCGCTGGTGATCGCGATACTCGCCGTGCCGATCCTCATCCAGGTATTGTTCAACGCGGGGCTGGCCTATGGTTTGAACCGGCATTTCGGAGTGGCGCACTGTGTCGCGGCCCCCTCGGCCCTGATAGGTGCGAGCAACTTCTTCGAGCTTGCCGTGGCCACTGCCATCAGCCTGTTCGGCTTTCAGTCCGGCGCGGCACTGGCCACCGTGGTTGGTGTGCTGGTAGAAGTGCCGGTGATGTTGCTGGTGGTCAAGATCGCCAACACCTCGCAGCAGTGGTACGAGCGTGGCAAGCCTGTCAATTGAACGTCTACCCGTTAACCGACGGGTGAACCGCCGAGGAAATGCAGATTAAAGTTCAGCAGCGATTTCAGGTAATGGTTTGGCGCTGCCCCGCCACTCAATAAGTTCCAACCGGCCATCCAGATGTTCGACCATCGCAGTGCAGCTATCCACCCAGTCGCCGCAATTGACATACAGAAGACCGTCGATCTCCTTGATGGCGGCGCTGTGGATGTGCCCGCAGATCACACCGTTCAGCCCGCGATCCCTTACCGAATGGATAACCGAGTCCTCAAAATCGAATACGAATGAAACGGCTGACTTGACCTTGCGCTTGGCGTATCCGGCCAAAGACCGGTAACCACCGATGTGCAGGGTGCGGCGCCACCAGGACTGCCATCCGTTAATGCGCACCAGCAGGTCGTATCCGACGTCGCCCAGAACCGCCACCCAGCGATGGTGGCGCGTCACCTGGTCAAACTGGTCGCCGTGGGTAAGCAGCAGTCGTTTGCCATCGGCGGTTTCATGCAGCCATTCGTAGGGGATCAGGATGTCGCCGAATAACGTGCCGCAATACTCGCGCAATACTTCGTCGTGGTTGCCGGGAATGAAGACCACCTTTTCGCCATGACGCGTACGGAGCTGGATTTTCTGAACGACCGTATTTTGCTTTTGTGACTATTGTATGCTGCGGCCCATGGACCAGAAATCGATAATGTCACCCAGAAGAAACAGATGATCGCTTTCGTATTCGCGAAGAAAATCCAGCAGTCGGTCTGCCTGGCAACCGCGGGTGCCCAGATGGATGTCGGAGAGGAATATTGAACGGGCTTTCACTTCATCAGAATAGTGGGGGAGTGTGACGCTTTCATTAAAACTATATTGCATTCATGTTTCATGAATTTATCGTCACAACCAACAGACAGGAATTTCCAGACATCCGGTCATTGGCTGACGTCCTGCAACGTATGCAATCTCACCAGCAGAAAAAGAGTGCATTATTGCGGCGTCTTCACTGGTGAACCTTTGCGGGCCAATTGTGACTGGCTGTTCTGCATCGGGACCGGTTTCCGGACCAGGCCGGTAAAATATTTCAATTGCATGTGATATCCAAAAAAGCTAACCTTTACAAAACAGAATGAATTTTAGGAAGCAGAACCGTATCGTCAGCCAAATTAGGTTTGGCTGAACTGGACCAGAAATGCAATATCGGGGATGGGAAATATAATGACGAAAGCCAGCAAGCCAAATTATTTAGCCAAGGTTGCACACTTATCCAAGGTCGAGACCGAGCGATTGTTATCCAGAATGGGTGGCAAACTGGACCGCAGGCTGGAGAAGGGCAAGTTAAGCCAGCAGGAGGCTCTGGCAAGGCAGTTGGAATTGGAAGATGAGCAACTCCAGGAATGGCGCAAGGTCATGCACAGCCTAAAGAAAAAGGAAGAAGCCAAAGAAGTAAAGAAAAAAGAAAAGGTCAAAGCTCCGGCCAAGGTCAAGGCTCCGGCCAAGGTCAAGGCCAAAGCCAAAGCCAAAGCCAAATAACAAGTTCTATCGCTACGTTTCAAGGGTTACTGCGGATTTTTGCAAATCCTCGGTAATAAAGGCCGCGCCGATAAGTTGATAATCCCATCCTGTTGCCGGGGCCGATGAAATTGCCGCTCCAAACAAATCGACGCTGTTGCAAAATTACATATCCAGCCAATCTTTGACTTGTTGCGATACCCATACGCCATCGTCCAGCGGTAAGTCATGCCCGGCAGTGGGATGCAATCTGATCGCACAACCCCAGTGATGCGCCAGCGTGAGCGAGCACTGCACATCAACCAGGCGGTCTTGCTGACCAGCCAGCAACAACACAGGTACAGACGGAGCTTCCGGTGCTGCACGATAAATAACAGCGGCGCGAAGTTGGCGCAGGATGTTCGCCCGGGTGATGGGGTATTCATGTGCATAGGCTGTCCACTGCTCCAGTATCTTTTGTTTGCGTTTTGCATCGCTTGCCAGAGGATTGACGAGTGAACTGGTAAGTCTCAGGATTAGGTTCCCTCGCTGAGCTGCCGAACCAAACAACAGATGACGAATCAGGGCGGGATAATTTTCCGGTCGCAGCCGGTGATAAAAAGGGTTGTAGGGTGACAGGCTGGTATTGATCAATACCATTTGATCCAGCTCAGACGGATACTGTTCACTCCATGCCACCGTCACCATCGCCCCCAATGACAGGGCCAGCACATGGTATGGCGGCGTATGACCCAGTTGCATAAGTCGTGTATGGCAATAGTTCGCCATACCGGTCACGCTGTCAGGGCTAACCTGCCCATGCAATCTGCCATTGCTGGGAAAATCCAGGGTGACTATATTTTGCGCGCCCAGCGCTTTCTGAAACTGTATGGGAAATTCACCCCAATGGCGCGCTTCGCGCATCAAGCCTCGCAACAGCACCCAGGTCGTCATGGACTGTACCAGCGCGCCACGGCGCGTTCCTGTAAACGGTTTCGATTGGGGCCTTTGACCAGCCAATTGTCATGGCTGCACGTGGCACGCATCAGAAAATCCAACCAAACACTGTGTCTGCGCAAAACCCGGTGCAGACGATGCTCGACCGATGGATTAAACAGGCCATGACGGGAAAACAATTGACGGGGATTTTTTTTCACCCATAACCATGAACCCATTTCCAGCGTCAAAGGCAAAAAGATTTTGTTCTTGTCTTGTTGTGCTTGCAGGTACAGATGATCCCACACGTCGCCGTGAGTGCGATATTGAAGGCTTTGCGGTTCAAATAGGTATCGGGTATTTGGATGGGATTCATGAAACAGTTCTTCCAGTGTCATGATATCTGCCAGGTGATCGATCGGATTGACGGTGTGTGCATGAGGAAACCATACACGGTCACGCAAGCCGAAACCCGAATGGCAATCCGCGGCGAGGCTGAAAGATCGCGTCAGCAATTCTTCCCGGACGGTACGGTACAGCGCCTGATTCTCGATTTCCATCGCAACATCTGCCGGTCCTCGGTACCATGGCAAGCGAGGGCTGATCCGGTGTCCGCCGAGCAGGAACGGGACCTTTCCATCGGCTTCTATCGGTGCGTTGCGCATCAAGTCCACTCCGCGTGGATTGCACCGCGTTGACTGCCACATGCCGCCCGGGTTGATCAGGGGCATGAATACCAGATGCACATTCTGAAGCAGGTGATGCAGGCTATTGTCCCACTGTAAGCGGGTCAGCAGACTACGCAGGAAGTATAGCAGAGCCTGGGTGCCGATACGTTCCAGTCCGTGGATGCCGCCAAAAAATCCGATAGCGGGCAGCACGGGATCAGGATTGTCCAGTGTGATGCGGTAAACCGGAAAGCGTTGCTTGCCCGCGTCGACTTCACACATGACCTGTGCGTTCAGGAGGACGTGCCCAAGCTCGAGTATACGTTCCAGTTCGTTTAATTCGGGTAGGGGTGGCATGACAATGTCGTGAGTGAACTCTGTGTTGTGAGGGGGGCGCCAACTTTGAGGTAAATTTCCCAACCGCAGAAAGCATCCAGATCAACCATTGGTCCGGACTAGCTCAACGGCCTGTTGTAAATAATAATTGACCCGTTATATGGAATGATCACGGGTCTCTGACGAGACCCGTGATCAGCATGTGTTTGAGCGGCCGGAAATAGTGCTTTGTACGATGACCGTTCAGCAGTTTTTTATGTTTTCATGAAATGTTTCGCATAGCGACTGCTCATGCGAGAAAGCGGTAGCAGGATGAACAGATCGGCGGTATTGAATTCAGGATCCCAGGTCGGCTCACCGCAGATGTAGGCACCCAGTCTCAGGTAACCTTTCAGCAGAGGAGGTATCGGTGCGTCAAGATATTGATTCAGTGCGTACAACGGTAACGGACAACGCGGGAACACGCTGTATTCGACGGGGGCCGCATGTAAGCGGTGCAACTTGCGATAGAGGCTCGCCGCGACGTGACCGCCATCCGCCATGCTGATGCTGGCGCAGCCGATCAGGTATTCATGCCCGTTTTTCAGCATGTACTGGGCCAGGCCTCCCCATAGTTGGGTGATGGTTGCCCCATCGCGAAAATCCCTGTGCACGCAGGAGCGCCCGACTTCGACCATTCTGTCCACGAGATGCATCAGGCGGGTGAGATCGAATTCCGTTTCGGAGTAATAGCCGCCGATTTTTTCCGCCTGGCCGGGCGAGAGTATGCGATAAGTTCCAATAACTTTATTCTCGGCACTCTCATGTACCAGCAAATGTTCGCAGTAGCTGTCGAAGATATCGTGATCGATTCCTTCCTTGGCGCTGGGCAGATTTGCACCCATCTCTTCAGCGAAGATTTTATAACGCAGGCGTTGCGCCTCAATTATTTCCGTTTAGCTACGGGCGAAGGCAGTGGTCAAATTCCGATGGGCTACGGCTTGTGGTTGTCTGTTTAGTTCCAGCATCGTCTTTTCCCTGGTTTTGTTGTGCTGGATTGAAGAATAGGGGTGTCTCGTTGCAGAGCGATGACGGAAATATGACGGATCAATGAATCTTCTACCGGGAACGGATTGATCAGCGGATCTGCAAACAATTCATAAGCCGACAAGGAGGGGATGTGGGTATTCGGAAGGTCGGGTTCTTCCAGCTGCAACCAGGTTTGCCTGCCGCTACC
>JBBRFZ010000152.1:0-5456 GCA_038241165.1 Burkholderiales bacterium
GATCCTGCCCGAGGGGTGTGTCGTGGTGGGGGATGTACGGACCCATGCCGATCATGTCGAGATCCATGTCGCGGAAAAACAGAATGTCGTTGGCAAGATCTTCATTCGTCTGTCCCGGCAGACCGCTCATGACGCCGCTGCCGACCTGGTAGTCGCATTTGCGCAGCAGGCGCAGGCAGTCGACACGACGTTCAAAGCTGTGGTCGGCGGGGTGGAGTCTGGCGTAGAGCGTTGGGTTCGACGTTTCAATGCGCAGTAGGTAGCGATGCGCACCGGCGGCGCGCCAGCGTGCATACGTCTCTTCGGATTGTTCGCCGAGGGAAAGCGTGACGCCGAGCTTGCCGTCTGACATTTCCGTAATGCGTTGCAGAATGTGTTCGATGAACGCGGTGTGTGCTTCGGATTCGATTTCGCCAGATTGCAGCACCATGGAGCCGTACTCCATGTCAATGTTGCGCTGGACGCCGCGCAGGATAGCTTCTTCGTCGAGCTGAAAGCGTTCGACCTTGGTATTGCCTTTGCGGATGCCGCAATAGAAGCAATCCTTGGAGCAGACGTTGCCCATTTCGATGATGCCGCGGAAGCTGACGACCTTGGCGGCATAGCGGCACTTGACCTCGTAGGCGGCCTCATGCAGTTTCTGCAGATCAGCGGCGTCGGTCAAGGACAGCAGAAAGGCAAGCTCGTCGCGCGACAGGGCGTGGCGGGAGGCCTTGGCTCGTTCTAAAATGGTTTCGAGCTGGGTCATTCGGCGCTCCTGATAATGCCGCCGCCGAGGACGACATCGCTTTGATAGAATACGGCGGACTGTCCGGGCGCGACGCCCGCGATACCGGTGTCGAAGCGCGCCTCGTAGCGTCCTTCGCCGAGCGGGCGCACGGTGGCACCCTCAAGGGGCTGTCCGGCAGAGCGGACCTTGATCTGGATGTCCAGCGACGTTTCCGGTGGCGGGATCGAGATCCAGTTGCAGGAATCGGCGATGAGGGTGTGCCCGATGGTTCTTTCGACGGTACCGACCACGACTTCGTTGCGGCAGGCGTTGAGCTCGACAACATAGAGGGGAAGCGGATTGGAGATGCAGAGTCCCTTGCGCTGGCCAATGGTGTATTTCCAGAATCCGGTATGCTGACCGAGAATCTTGCCGTGTTCGTCGACGATGTTGCCGGGGCGGTCGGGTTCGCCGATCAATTCATCGCGGTCGCCGCTGTAGAAATCCTGGCTGTCCGGCTTGTCAGCGGCGTTGAGATCGTTTTGTCGGGCGATTTGGCGCACCTCGGGTTTGGTGAGTCCCCCCAGCGGGAAGAGTTGGCGTGCCAGTTGCTCCTGCGAGAGCCGGTACAGGAAGTACGATTGGTCCTTGAAGGCGTCGACGGCGCGTAGCAGGCGGAACCGTCCGCCCGCGGCATCCGTGCGGGCATAGTGGCCGGTTGCGAAGCGGTCGAAGGGAATGCCCTCGGCCTTGGCCATAGCAGGCAGAAGGCCGAATTTCATCATGGCATTGCAGCGCACACAGGGATTCGGGGTGCGACCGGACATGTATTCGTTGCGGAAGTGGGAGACGATCAGATCGTCGTATTGGCTGGAGCAGTCGAAGGTGCGGTAGGGGATGCCGATGCGGGCGCAAAGCGCCTCGGCTACGGCAACATCCTCCTCTTCGCCGGAGCCGAAGCAAGCATCCCGGTCGCCGCCGGCATATTTGCCGGGACGCCAGATCTTCATGGTCACGCCCGTGACTTCATGGCCCTCGTTTTTTAGAAGGAGTGCCGCGACCGAGGAATCGACGCCACCGCTGAGACCGACAATAACTTTCATGATAGGAGCGATACAGTATAAAGTGCCGGGAACGGGAAGCACAAGAAGTTTATGCAAAAAAGTTACACTCCTCTAATTTTAGTGTTGACAAGTTGGGAGTCTGCCTATATAGTCCCGTTCATTTGAAAAGTTAGGCGCATATAACAATCAGGTGTGCAATGAATACAATTTCACTCAGTAATCTTGTCAGAGGCATGAAGGCGAAGGTGGTCGGGTACACCGAAGGGAATCCTGCCTACCGGGCCAAGCTCCTCGCGCTGGGTCTGACTCGCGGCGCGGTCGTGCAGCTTGTCAACCAGGCCCCGCTGGGGGATCCGGTCGAGATCGAGGTGCGAGGTTTCCACCTCTCCCTGCGCAAGGCCGAAGCGGCGGTGGTCGAGGTCTGTGTTCTGTGATTTTGCGGAGAGACCGCTATGAAGAAATCATATAAAATAGGTCTTATTGGCAATCCGAACTGCGGAAAGACAACCGTATTCAACGCCCTCACGGGATCGCGACAGCACATCGGCAACTGGCCGGGCGTGACGGTTGAGCGAAAAGCCGGCAACTTTAAGCTGGCCGATGGCACGGACGTCGAGGTTGTGGATTTGCCGGGTATTTATTCGCTGACTTCCAGTAGCGAGGATGAACGTGTGGCCGTGGAATACGCCCTGGACGGTGAGGCCGACATCTTTGTCAATGTGATCGATGGCACGAATCTGGAGCGCAACCTTTATCTGACGCTGCTGCTCACCGAGCTTCGGGTTCCCATGATCCACATCGTGACGATGATGGACATGGTGCAGTCCCGGGGGATCAAAATTGACCTTCCTCACTTGGAAAAGCACCTGGGCTGTCCTGTCGTCGGCGTAGATATCCGCAAGCCGGCTGGCGTCAAGGCCCTGATCGCGTCGATTGAATCGGCACTCCTTCACCCCGCGCAGCCCGTGGTGAAGATCGAGTACACAAACGAGGTGGAGGCGGAGATCGCGGCGTTGCTGCCGGCCTGTGGCCCCGTTGCGGCGTCCTTTCACGTCAATGATCGCTGGGTTGCCATCCGACTGCTCGAAGGCGACCAGCCTGTGTGCGACAAGGCAGTGGCTATGGGCGCGACCACTGAGGCGGCACTGGATGCGGCGCGATCCCGGATTGTCAAAATCCTCAAGGAGTTCCCCGACGAGTCGCTGGCCAATTCGCGCTACGGTGTAATCCAGGGACTCTGCCACGAGGTTGTGACGCACGCGGAATCGAGAATATTTTTTACGCAGAAGGCTGACAGCATCATCCTCAACCGATGGCTTGGCATTCCGTTCTTCCTGCTGGTCATGTACATTGTATTCTGGATAACCCAGGTTGTCGGCGGCGCGTTCATCGCCTTCTTCGACGTCCTCGGCGGGACACTCTTCGTGGATGGCCCCACCGTGCTGATGGAGAATATGGGAATGCCCGGTTTTCTTGTTGCGCTGATCGCGAGCGGCCTCGGGGCCGGCTTGCAGACCATGGCGACCTTCCTGCCGCCCATTTTCTTCATGTTCTTCTGTCTGGCCATCCTGGAAGACTCAGGATACATGGCACGAGCGGCGTTTGTCATGGATCGATTTATGCGCTGGCTGGGACTTCCCGGCAAGTCGTTTGTGCCGCTGCTCGTCGGCTTCGGATGCTCGGTACCGGCGATCATGGCGACGCGGACGCTGGAGAGCAAACGCGACCGGTTCCTTACGATCTTCATGACGCCCTTCATGTCGTGCGGTGCAAAGCTGCCCGTCTACGTGGTGTTCGGTGCGGCGTTTTGTCCCGAGAATCCGGGAAGACTCGTGTTCATGATCTACCTCGCGGGCATGAGCATGGGAATCCTTACCGGCTTGATTCTCAAAAAAACACTTTTCTACGGCGAACCCTCGCACTTCATCATGGAGCTGCCGCCCTACCACATGCCGCGCATCAAGCACATCCTGTTGCATTCCTGGGATCGGCTCAAAATTTTCATCTTCCGCGCCGGCAAAGTGATTGTTCCCATGGTGCTCATCCTCGGCATGCTCAACACCATCGGCACAGACGGTTCGATCGGCAACGACAACAGCGAAAAGTCAGTCCTTTCGGCCGTCGGCACGGCCTGCACGCCGATCTTCGAGCCGATGGGTGTGGAGAAGGACAACTGGCCCGCCACCGTCGCCATCTTCACCGGCCTTTTTGCCAAGGAGGCCGTGATCGGCACGATGACAAGCCTCTATGGGCAGAACAGCACGCTGGCCGCCTCGTCGAGTGGCGTTAATTTGGATAAGCCGGTATTCAGTCTCTGGGGTGGCATTCGCGATGCTTTTGCGACAATCCCGAAAGCGTTTGCCGGAATCTTCCGTGCCTTGGCCGATCCGCTCGGCTTTGGAAACATACCGGTCGATGAGGCCCTGGCGAGTAAAACGTTCGAGACCGAGACCTCCGTGTTTACCAACATGCGCATCCGGTTTTCGAAAGGGCGCCATCAGGCATTCGCCTACCTGCTCTTCATCCTGCTCTATGTTCCCTGCCTCGCCGCGATGGGTGCGGCGTTTCGGGAGCTTGGCCGATTCTACGGTGTGGTGATGATGGTGTATCTGAGCATTCTCGGCTGGTCCGTCGCAACGCTCTACTATCAGATGGCACTCGGCCACAGCACGCTGTGGATTGCCGTCCCGATTCTGCTGCTGCTGTCGATGTTCGGTGGATTCTGGGCTATGGGCCGCCGCCGAAAAGTCCAGTTGATCTAATATGGCTTACTGCTGCGCCTTCCACCACGCCATGCGTTTGGCGATGGTTTCCTCGTAGCCCATGTTCCCGGGTTTGTAGTATTCCTTTGAAACGGGGATGTAATCCTGCGCAACATAGCTGTTGTTGAAATCGTGCGGGTATTTGTAGTCGTCGCCAAGATCTTTGTCCACGGCTTTCACATGGACATTGCGCAGATGCTCCGGCACCTCCATCACGCGCCCGGCGTTGATGTCGGCTTCAGCCTCGGCTTCCGCCTTGTAGGCGGCGTTGCTCTTGGGTGCCGTGGCCAGATAAGTGGTGGCCTGCGCCAGCGTAATGCGTGCCTCCGGCATACCGATAAACTCTACGGCCTGCATGGCCGCCACTGCGATGGAAATGCCGCGTGGATCGGCGTTGCCAATATCTTCTGAAGCACTGATCACGAGGCGTCGCGCGATGAAGCGCGGATCTTCTCCCGCCACCAGCATCTTGGCAAGCCAGTAGATGGCCGCATGCGGATCCGAGCCGCGTATCGATTTGATGAAGGCCGAGATGGTGTTGTAGTGTCCTTCTTCATCCTTGTCGTAGTTGAGGATTTTGCGCTGCACGCACTCCTGCGCGACTTCGGTCGTGATGTGGCGGATGCCGTCTTCGCCGGGCTGCGTGCTCAGCGCCGCCACTTCGAGCGCATTGAGCGCCTTGCGGGCATCGCCTTCGCAGATCATGGCGATATGGGCGAGCGCCTCTTCGTCCGCTTCCACGCCCTTTCCACCCAGACCGTATTCGGCATCGGCGAGGGCACGCTCCAGCAGCGTCGTGATCTCCGCTTCCGACACCGGCTTGAGCTCGAAGACGAGCGAGCGCGAGGTCAGCGGCGTGTTGACGAACATCTGCGGGTTGTGCGTGGTGGCTCCGATCAGCGTGATGCTGCCGTCTTCCAC
>JBBRFZ010000153.1:0-5410 GCA_038241165.1 Burkholderiales bacterium
GATCGTAGGGGCTCCCGACGAAAAGGCCTCAAAATAGCGGGCACAATGAACAAGGTCAGAATCATTGGCGGTGAACTGCGCAGCCGTGTGGTCAGCTTTCCGGATGCGGACGGATTGCGTCCCACGCCGGACCGCGTGCGCGAGACATTGTTCAACTGGCTGGGGCAGACGCTCTATGGGCGCACCTGCCTGGACCTGTTCGCCGGAAGCGGCGCATTGGGACTTGAGGCCGTTTCGCGCGGGGCCGAGCGGGTGGTGATGGTGGAAATCGATCGTACCGCCCTGCGCGCCTTGCAGGACAATGTCAGGAAACTGGGCTGTGCGAATGTGTCCGTACAGGGGCAGGATGGGCTAGAATTCGTCCTTCGTGATGTACACAGGTACGATGTGATTTTCCTGGACCCGCCGTTCCAGAAGGATTATCTGCCCGGACTGCTGGAAGTACTGCCCAGGCTCCTGAATGAAAACGGCGTGGTGTATGTAGAGTCCGGTGCAGCGATAGCTGTCCCTCCGCCTTGGCAGACGGTCAAATCCGGCAAAGCCGGACAGGTGTATTACCAACTACTAAACATTCCGTAAATTGGATTTAATATGATCAAGGTTGTTTATCCGGGTACGTTTGATCCCATCACCCGCGGCCACGAGGACGTGGTACGGCGTGCCGCCGGATTGTTCGATGAGGTGATCGTGGCAGTGGCTGAAAGCCGCGAGAAAACCCTGTTCTCACTGGACGAGCGGGTGGAAATCGCGCTTGAAGTGTTCGCTGACTTTTCCAACGTGCGCGTCGAGGGCTTCAACGGCCTGTTGATGAACTTTGTGCAGGCGCATGATGCCCGGGTGGTATTGCGCGGATTGCGTGCGGTGTCAGATTTTGAATATGAGTTTCAGCTTGCCGGCATGAACCGCAATCTGTATCCCGAGGTCGAGACGCTGTTCCTGACCCCGGCGGAACAGTACACTTTCATTTCGGCCACCATGGTGCGTGAAGTCGCGCGTTTCAACGGGGATGTCAGCAAATTTGTATCGCCCTATGTGATGGACAAGCTAACAAAAAAGAATAATTGACTCCGCGACTAAAGAGTCCCGGTCTTTTTGCAAAAAGGAGAAAATATGGCACTGATGATTACCGATGAATGTATCAACTGCGACGTTTGCGAGCCGGAATGCCCGAACGACGCGATTTCGCAGGGCGACACCATATATGTCATCGATCCGAAGAAATGCACCGAATGCGTGGGCCACTACGATACGCCGCAATGCGTCGAGGTATGTCCGGTGGATTGCATCCCGATGAACCCGGAGTTCGAGGAAAGCAAGGAGCAGTTGCAGATCAAGTATGAGAAGTTGATGGCGGCAAAGGGAAAATAACTTTCACCCTGACCGGATCAGGGAGTTTTCCAAATACCGGTAATCGCCCTTGTATCACGGCTCGCACCAAGCGCGGGCAAACCGTAAAAGTCGAGCAGTGTGCGCAGCACGCTGTAGTGATCGATGCGCTGCATACTGACACCCCGCTTCACCATTGGTCCCACCAATATCGTGGCGACATGATTTTCCGCACGGAAGTCGTCCTCATCCCATGTGAGTATCAGCAAGCTGTTGTGCCTGAACGCCCAGGTCACGTATGGCTCAATATGTTCCTTCAACCAGCGGTCCGCATCCTCGAAGCTGCCGTCGTGCATATCGTTGTTCTGGTTCGGGATCACAAACGAGACGGTGGGCAAACCGGAAAAATCCCGCGGAAAATCCGCAAAGCGTTGATTGATTCCGGCCGGCAAGCGCGAGCCTTGCCAGTTTGATGCCGGATTGTGTTTGCGCTGATACGCACCCGATGCGCTGCCCAGATAATCTGTTTCAGGCTACGATTCCTAATAGGTAACGAAACTGAGTCTCGAATCCAGCAGGCTCGATGCGAGATTGTCATTATTGAAAGTATGCAGGCAGGAATCGTTGGTGACGCCCTGGGTGGAACCCGAAAACAGCGCCAGATAATTCGGCAGGCTGGGATGCGCGACACCATGAGAATCGGTGAACAGCATGCCGCGTTTCGCCAGCGCATGGATATACGAAGCCCGGTTGTGCTGGTCCATAATCTGGGAGTAGCCGTGATTCTCCTCGATCACGATCACGACATGCGCAGGGCGCGGCAGCTGCACTGCGCGGGAAACAGGCGCGAACAGCATGACCAGCAGCGTAATGACCAGCAGCCGACACATGGTCATGACCTGGGCGGGGTGCGAAACGAGAAGGCTACTTTTCTGCATCCTCTATCTGCTTCTTCGAGGCCGCTGTCGCATCCTGCACCATCTGGTCCACACCCTTGGCCTTTTCAAGCGCTTCACGTTGCGGTGCGGCAATTTTCGGCACGGTCGGTTTGTCGCAGGCGGTGAGCGTCAGTACAACTGCAAGCAGAATGAATTTCATGTTTCCTCCGATAAGTGATAATTGACCGCAAGTTTGCCAAAACCATCAGAAGTTTAACATCTGCCAAAATGCGATTGTTGGCCTTTGCAGACTGAGTCCAACCGTAGCTAGATTCATATCGAGCCACTACACCATGGTTAACTTAATACTGGAGACGAGCTTATGTTTTGGATGCCTCACAATCCGGAACGAGCAAGCAAATACCGCTCGATCTGACTTACCGGCTTGTGTTCTCAATTATCTCGTTCATGGGCATCTCGTTGATGGGCGTCCTCATCCATGCTCTTGGTCACATAGCTGAGATCGAAATCGAGCACGCGCGCGGCGAGTTTGTCGATCAACGGAGCTTGCCTGTCGTCGTTTTTCTCCTGATTTCTGTCGCTCTCGTGTTCTTCATCGCGGCCCAGGTCCGGTTGTTCCTTCTCGATCAGTTTGCGCATCGCCTCGATCTGCTGCTTGCCGACCTGAGGCTGGTTCAGGCGGTAGGCGCTGATCGCGGATTGAAAGTAGCGGTCGAGCTGGGTGGAGAAGGTCGCATCGAGCAGGTTCATTGCTATCCATTTGTGCATCTGAGTCTGGATGCTGCCAAGCAATGCAGCGGCGTCGAAAGGTGCGGTCACGACGATGGCGGGGACGGCAGCATTGCGAGGGACAAAGTCGTTTTGCTCTAAAACTTGGATCTGTTTGGCAATATCGCTGTCCGGGTCTGGCCCTTCTCCTCCATAACCGAGTACGCCACTATTTCCTTCAAATTGCGCCACACCCAGACCAGGCAGACTTTGACTGCTAAAGCCAAAGCCTTTTAGATGTCCCTTGGGTGGTATGCCCGCAGCCGACCTAACCGGATGCCAACTGATACGTGACTCTCCGCTTTTATTTGTGGAAATCGCACCCCGCCAACCTGTGGGGGTCGATAAAGTCTGTTGATTCGCCGCCAAGACGGCAAGCGCTTGTTCCACCGTCGATGTTTTCATGTCTGTTGGCAAATCCTGACTGCCAACAACTTTGCCTGCCAGATCAAATCGGACAGTAGTCAATATCTGACGACTTTGTGCTCCGCTACTGACTGAGTAGCTGTAAGTAATCATACCCGCTTTGTCCAGGTAAAATTTGGAATCTATGGTGGGAACGATCTTGGTGGCAGGAACAAATGTCGCGTGCGACAGAATTTTACTGCCATCGTCTAGTTCATCAGAGTAGGTCAGTGTGTAGTTACCGGTTACCGGATCCAGGACAATACTCTCGCCCGGCTCCAGTGCAAAAACAACATTTACCGGTAATAGCAACATGCATACAAAAATGAAAACGCTACGGGCAAATAGGGCAATCATTGGTCTACTCCTAAAAGAATTACGTGAAAATGCCGATTGTCATCGCCAACACACTTGTCATCTGAGTAATTTCTTCCTCTGGAGCAATGCACTTGGGCTATTGCCGATGTCACACCATCAGGCAACTTTGTATCCTTTGCCAGATTTTTAAAATCGTCAAACAGATTTTCAGGAATATTACCCTCGGCGGTATTGGCGCGTATGTCTATGACAGTCCCTCTTTTATGCCCTTTGTGATCGCCAACCCAATTCCCGTTTATATCAAATTTTCCACCCCACACCAGGCTGGCATCGTTCAAATGTAAAACTGGTTCATTTGGGTAACGGACATGGTAGTTAATCACCAAGACGAAAAGCTGATCTAATGCACTACTGGTCAGGTAATGGTTGTCGTGATGCTGTTTGCCTGTTTCTCCACCGATCAAAGCATAAAGTGCCGGGTCATTCGGTATCGGGATCAAATCCGGCACTTTCACATTGATATTGTCACTGATCGACCCGCTGCATTGGGCACTGATGCAGGTGGCCGTTATGGTATGCGTACCCGAAATCTCTGGCGCATTGAAAGTGGAGTCAGTATATCCGTCGGGGCCGGTGGGGCAATCATAGGTATCCAGATCACCACCAGGTTCAGGAACGCAGTTGCTGCTACTGATTGAACCTCTGGGTCTTCGCCCGAGGGTTTCACCATGAGCATGCCCGCCGCTGGTGAGATCTACATCAAGATGGAATCTCACCATTGCCCCCTGCTTGGGCAAACCAGTCTGGTCGCTGACTACTCTCGCAGTGACTGCCCTGGATGAGCCGGGCTCCACGTCGGGGAGCTTAGGCTGATTTTGCGGATCCGAGAGGGTGAATTGCTCTGCAACACATCCTTCCCCTGAGGAGCTTGGCACGGTTCCCGGATTGCAGGTGCATGGAGAGCCGGACATGTTAGCCGGGCAGCTATTGATGGGTACGCAGCTTGTTTCAGTGGCGTCCGGCATGAAATTGTCGTTGCAAGTACATGTGGTGCCGTTTGGTTGTGAATTGGCCGGACACGCCAAGTTCGTGGAAATATTAAAATCATCTACCTTCGGCCCATCGCAAATTTTGTAGTTAATAGGACAACAAGTCCATCCGGCGGCGTTAATTCCGCCCCGATAGTAGGTGATATGGAAAACGTCAACGTATGAGCTTGATGGGCCCGAATCGGTAAGGACTGCGGTGGGACAGGAAAGCGGCTCGGGCGGCAAGTTATTGGGGTTGCTGTTCAAACCGCTTAAATCATCGGCGAGCCATTTGTCATGCATGGCCAACATGCAGTCTTGCACTTCCTTGAGCGAAGACAAGCCGGAGCAGTTATAGCCGCTGCTGTTCCAGCCCCCGTAATAAATCGTTGCAAGGTTCACCGTGCCGGAAGCATGCGCCGGTTTGGCCATCATCAAAACCACAATGGCCAAAAGATAATAAACGACAGTTAGACGAGCATTAGAATTATTTCCTTGCCTGATGCCGACCCCAAACACTGGCATATCCATCGTTTCCCCTGAGCGATTCAAATCGTATTTGTTGTCAGTTCTTGAAGCACAGCATCGCTGATTTTCTATTTTTCATATGGAGCGATGCAATCCAATATCGGACGAGGGGTTGTTAACATCCGATGAACGGAAAAA
>JBBRFZ010000154.1:0-5330 GCA_038241165.1 Burkholderiales bacterium
CCCGCACCTGCCAGCAGCAGCGGCAGGCCCAGCAGAAAGATGCTGCTGATGATTCCGAGCTGCGTTTTGCTCAGTTCCAGCTTGCTGTCCTTTGATGGATGCAGCTTCTGCGTGATCAGATGTTCCTCGCCGGCAAGCCAGTTCACCATGTTCAGGCCCAGGTCCACGTTGCCGCCGTTACCGGCAAAGCTGTTGGAGAGGAACTCGCCGTTGCCGACCACCACGACGCGCTGTTCCCTGTTGTTGATGTTGCGTTGCAATGCCATTGCGACCACAACAGGGCCGCGTGTGTCATACCGCTTGTCGAAGTGCAGTTGCGATACTTTGTCTTTCGGCACTTCTCGACTCACCCAGCCGCGCGGGGCGACTTCCACCAAAACGTGGTGTTGCCAGTCCTGGTTGTCATTCCACAGCAGCGGCCGTGCGGAAGGGAATGCGGTGGTGAGATCGAAATGGCGCGTGATCGCGTGGGGCGGGTAGTCGGCAGCCAGTGACCAGTCTGCGGGAGCGTTCATCTGGATCGCAGCCGGATCGATCACGATGCCGGGCGGAAGCTGCAGGTCGAGTTTTTCAGCAAGGCGTTCCAGCCCGTGCAAGGGTCCGTGGTCCACCAGCCAGAGCAGATTGCCGCCGCGATCGACATAGCGCAGCAGCTTGTCCACTTCGCCGGGCATCAGATCGACCTGCGGCTGGGTGATCACCAACACGCTGACATTGTCCGGCACATCCTGAGCCAAGGCCAGATTGAGGCTGCCGAGATGAAAACCGCTTTGCTTGAGCTTGGCGCCAAACAAAGAACCAAGATCGAAGTTGGCGATGCCGTCCAGTTTGGGCTCGCCGTGACCGGACAGATACATTACGGTTTGATTGCGGGTGTGTGCCAGGCGCAGCAATGTGTCGGTGACGATCTGTTCGTTTATCTTGGTCAGGTGTTCGCTGCGCCCGGCGTATTCGATCACCATTTCGCCGTTGAAGCGAATTTGTGCGGCGCGGGCTTTATCGGTTTCCTTCGAGGGGTCGACGAAGACCAGATTGATGTCGGGCTTGTAACGCTGATAGAGAGACAGGAAATCGCGAATGATCTTGCGTATGTTGCCCAGGCGCGCGTCCTGTTTGGTGGCATACACGGTGATATTCACCGGGCCGTCCATCTGCTTGAGAACCTCGATACTGTCGGGTTCCAGACTGTTGATAGTGTTGTAGGTGACATCGCGCTGCAAGTCGTGGCGCTCGGCGAGATAGCCCAGACCGGTTGCGGCGCCGATCAAAACAACCGCAAACACCAGGTTGCGGAACGCATGGGCATTGAGAATTTTACGCAGCATGTTTCACCCGTAGACACGATTGTTGCGCAAGCGCCTGATGGCCAGCAACAGGAACACAGTTGTGAACAAAACAAAAAATGCGGCATCGCTGCTATCCAGCAGACCGTCGTTGAAATTGCGGAAGTGATGCAGCGGCGAGATCACATGCCACGGCGAATCTTCGGCTATCGCGCCGATGTCGGCCAGCCACAAACCGAGCAGCACCGCCAGCGCGCCGATGGCCGCGATGATCGGCTGCGCAGTAAGTGCGGAAATATACAGCCCCAACGCGATATAGCTGGCGGTGAGCAGGAGCAGGCCCAGGATATTGCTCAGCAGCAGACCATTGTCGAGATTTGTACCGAATGACAGGGTGTAGAGCATCAGCGGCACACCGGTCATCAGCAAACCCAGAAAGACCAGCAAACCCATAAATTTTCCGAGCACGATATGCAGGTCGGACAGCGGGGCCGAAAGCAGCAGTGCGAACGTCTGGTTGCGGCGCTCCTCGGCGATCAGACGCATCGTGAACAGCGGCACTAGCATCATCATCAGCAGTGCGACCGTGTTGAACATCGGTGCCGCGACCGTGTTCGTCACCCCCGGCGGATTGGCGAGTTGGGCGAGTTGCGGCTGCACTTCGAGGAATGCTTCCAGCCGCGCCAGAAAGAACCACGCGAAAATAAATTGCAGTGCCGCCAGGATGAACCAGGTGGATGGCATCGCGAACAGGCTGCGCAGTTCGCGCATGGCAAGCAGGCGGATCATCGCTCCGCTCCCGGGCCGGAACTGTCCGATGGGCGGCGCTGCGAATCGCCTGCACCGGGCTGTGCCGTTGCGGCCGTTTCCGCATCGGTGATCCTGACGAACACATCTTCCAGTGTGGATTGTAGCGGCGTGAGCTGTTCCAGTTGCCAGCCTTGCTGTTCTGCCAGGCTGAGCAGCGCACCTTTGGGATTTTGATCCGTACCGTGCAACACGCGGAACTGCGTGGCGGAAAGTTGCTCTACATGAGTGATGCCGGCGACGGCCTCCAGCACACTCAACGGCGGCGGGTTGTGCAGGCCGATGACGAAGCCCGTTACGCTGCCGTGTTGCTGCATGTGCGCGCTGGTGTCGCCATAGATCAATTTGCCGCGCTGCATGATTTCAACGCGATCACAGACGCTTTCCACTTCGCTGAGCAAATGCGTGGAGATGATCACGCTGTGGGTGTCGCCCAATTCGCGGATGAGTGAACGAATATCGCGGATTTGCGCAGGATCGAGGCCGACGGTCGGTTCATCCAGCACGATCACGGAGGGACGATGGATGATGGCCTGCGCGATACCGACGCGTTGCTGGTAACCCTTCGACAGTGTACCGATGATCTTTGTGCCGACTGCATCCAGACCGCAGCGTTGTTTGGCCTGCGCCAGCGCTGCGGGGACATCTGCAGTTTTCATGCCGCGCAAGCGCGCGGCAAATGTCAGGTAATCGTTCACGTCGAGTTCACGGTATAACGGCGGGGATTCGGGCAGGTAACCAAGGTGAGCTTTCGCCAGCACGGGTTTGCGCAACAGGCTGATGCCGCAGATTTCGATATCGCATGCATCTTTTTCGCTCCTGTCAGGCAGCAAACAGCCTGTCAGCATTTGCAGAGTGGTGGATTTTCCGGCGCCATTGTGTCCTAGCAAGCCGAGCACTTCTCCGCGCTTCAATTCCAGCGACACGTTATGAACGGCCCGGAGTTTGCCGAAGTGGCGCGTCAGATTGCGTGCGGAAAGTGTTATTTCGGGAGTGACGTTTGGCAAAATCGGGAGGCCGCAATGGTTGTGAATTTGGTTAAATATAACCTATTATGTGCACCCACATCAAAAGCAGCATTGTCATGGCCAAGTTCAAATACATCCTTGTCGGCAGTTTGCTCCTCACCGCTTGTGCGCATACCCCGGTGAATCAGGCAAAGCAGCCGGATACCGGGGATCAGACCGCGCAGACGGAGCCGTCTGTGCAAACCGAACCCCAAGCGGAAGGCCTACCGGCAGAAACACCTCCGGTGTTGCCCAGCGTCAAGTTGAGCAGCGATTTGCTGTATGAATACCTGCTGTCCGAAGTCGCCGCCCAGCGCGGCAACGACACCGTCGCCGTCGAGGGCAGTCTGGATTTGGCCAAAAAAACCCGCGATCCACGCCTCGCCATGCGCGCCGCAAAATTTGCGCTTCAATTCGGCCAGTTTGACAGCGCTATCGAGGCACTCAAGATTTGGCGCGATGCGGATCCCTCCTCTATCCTGGCGAAGCGCATGCTTTCCTCGGTATTGTTGCGCAGCGGCAAACTTGACGAGGCACGCGATGAATTCGCCAACCTGTTAAAGACCGACGAAAATCATACCGCGCAAAATTTTATCCAGATTTATCAAATGCTGGCCACCTATCCCGACCAGGCGGCGGCACTGAAGTTGATGCGCGACCTTGCCCAGCCGTATCCGCGTGTAGCAGAAGCCCATTGGGCTGTGGCGCAACTGGCACAGGCATCCGACAACAAGGAACTTGCATTGCATGAGGCAGAACAGGCACGCAGCCTGCGTCCGGAGTGGAATATGGCAGTATCGCTTGAAGCGTTATTGTTGCAGAAAGACCATCCCCAGCAGGGATTGGATATGTTGCATAGCTATTTGACCAGCCATCCCGATGCGCATGAAATCCGCTTGCAGTATGCGCGTGAATTGCTTGATCAAAAGCAATTCAAACTGGCGCGGGAACAATTCCGTTACATGGCGGACAAAAACCCCGACAACCCGGAGTTTGCCTATGGCATCGCACTGATCTCGCTGCAGCTCAACGACTTGAAAAATGCCGAGATAGAGCTCAAACAGTCGCTCAGCAAGGGCAAAAAGGACCAGGACACGGTGCAGTATTACCTGGGACAGTTGAGCGAGGCAAAAAACAACGAAGACGAAGCGCTCGCCCATTATCGTCAGGTGAAGAACGGCGAGTTTCAGGTGCCGACACAAATCCGCATCGCTTATATTCTGAGCAAGCACGGCCAACTGTCCGAAGCCCGCCAGATACTGCATGGGATCAAGACCACTGACGATGAACAGCGTGCGAAGCTGGTGATGATCGAGGCGCAGATATTGCGCGAGGCCAATCAATTCGGCGAAGCGTATCAGGTGTTGAAACAAGCCCTGGAAAAGCAGCCCGACGAAGTTGATCTTCTTTACGAAACCGCGATGATGGCCGACAAGATCGGCAAACCCGACGTGTTCGAGAAATTGATGCGCAAGCTGATCAAGATCAAGCCCGATTACGCGCAAGCATACAATGCGCTGGGTTACGGCATGCTGGAACGCAAAGAGAGCATTCCCGAAGCGATGAAGCTGGTGGAAAAAGCGCTGCAGCTTGCGCCCAATGATGCCTCCATCATGGACAGCGTTGGCTGGGGCTACTATCTCAGCGGCAAACTGGACGAAAGCGTGAAGATGTTGCGGCGCGCATACGCCGGCAATGCCAATCCCGAGATCGCTGCGCACCTGGGCGAAGTGCTGTGGGTGCGCGGCGATAAAGCGGAAGCAAGAAAGATCTGGCGGGAAAGCCTGAAGGCAAATCCCGGCAATGAACCACTTGAGGCCGTAATGAAAAAATTCGACTCACAATGATACGTTGGCTGTTATTTTTGGGGTTGTCCTTGTTGGGCGGCTGTGCGCAATTACCCCATGCTCCAGTACTTAATGTGCCCCCCGCACATCCGGAATCCGCCCCGTTCGCAATGAACGGACGGGTTTTGATCGATCATTATGGCGAGCGGCATTCTGCCGGAATGCACTGGACGCACCGAACGCAATCCGATGAAGTTCTGTTGCTGACCCCGCTGGGACAAACCGCTGTGCGCGTTTATCGCAACAACATTAGCGCGACGCTGGATGATGGCGATAAGCACTACCAGGCCGACAATGCAGACGCGCTGATGGAAAAGGTTCTGGGCTGGCATTTGCCGCTACGCAGCCTGCACCAATGGGTGCTGGGGCTCGCTGATACCGACAGC
>JBBRFZ010000155.1:0-5321 GCA_038241165.1 Burkholderiales bacterium
ATCCCGGTAAAACTTCAAACCGGAATAACTTCTAAAAAGATATTTTCTATGAGGCTACTCCAGCACTCGGGGCCGGGCTCGTCCAACAAACGGTTCAGATTGTGGCTCGCTTCGCGATCACAATCTAACCTTATTCGTTAGCCGATAATGCCTTACTGTTTAAGATATTTTTCAAGGCGCCACTTCCAACTCTCCACTGTTGATTTGTCCGGCCCACCCTCATAAAAGCGACCTGGAGGAAACAGCGAGTAATTCTTCCCGTTTCTGAACTCCAGCATGAGGTAGTACCACTCGGCGCGGTTCGACTTCTTTCCGAGATAACCGATGCCGACGCCCACGACGTGGCTGAACAGGATTGTTCGCTTCTTCGTGCCGAAGCGGTTCGAATCTTCGACAGTGATGCGGCGCGCTTTGGGATCAATGACAACAGTCTGTTTGCTGCTCACCAGGAAACCGGTAACCCCGAGAATCAGCAGGAACACCCCCATGAAAAATCCAGCTGCGGCATTGCTGCCAAGACTGCTGAAGTGTCGAAAACCGATTGCCAGGACAAGTCCAATTACAGAACACGCTACCGAGAGAGCGGTCTGTTTGATGGGGTTGCTCTGAAATGTCCACAAATCCATTTCCAACCTCCGAGTACATGTCGATGCTATGGCTAACGTTCAAGTTGAGCGGCGCGCCGCTTTTGGCGCGTCCGCTCGAACGCCGGGTTGGGCAGTGACGCGCCGTTTTATTGGCTGTGGAATGAATTCAATTTTGAGTATACAGCCTACTGCATCAGCATATTTCCTGAGTGATGACAAGGAGGGAGCATGCTTTCCAGCGCCTTCAAGCCTTGAAACAGCGCTCTTGGTGGTGCCCATGCGATTGGCGACTACTTCTTGAGTAAGCCCGGCGCGTGTACGCGCAGACAGCATTTCGTGCGCGAGAGCATACTCGGCTTCAAGGACAGCATAGGCTTCACGAAAGCCACGGCGTTTCGAAGCTTTTTCAAGGAAAGCTTTTTGATTGTGCGGTACAGGGTCGTATTTGAGGTTAGCCATTTTGTATCTCCTTCATTCGCTTGCGCGCAATCTTGGTTTCTGGTGCTGGTGTTTCCTGTGACTTTTTAATGAAAGCGTGGAGTATCACCACGCGTTGCCCAACAAGAAAGCAATAGAACGCTCTTCCAATGCCAGATTTGCCGCGCGGGCGCAGTTCGAACAACCCGCCACCAAAGGCGCGTGAGTGGGGTAAGCGCAAGTTCGGGCCGTGTTCGATGAGAAGTTCGACAATTCTTGCGTAGTCTGCGACAACATCCACAGGCCAAGCTTCGATAGTGGCTTGCACTTTGACATGGAAGTATTCAATGGAATATGTCATGTTTCAAGGTTAGCAAACTTGCTAACTTAAGTCAATGCTGGGATGTTTGGTTTTCAGGTGTCTAACGAGGTTGTAGAAAAAATATTATTTGCGCATCGTGCCGTGAACCAATACAAATATCAAGGTCAAAAGAATAGTTGAATTCTGGAGACGGCTATGGCGCGCTACAAACACATCGACACCAGTCCGCGCTGTCTCGCGGTAGACCTGCAACGGCAACTTCTTTCCGGCAGTCTGGAGCACGCACTGAATCACCTGCTCGATCACCGGATCGACCTCTCCGGCTTCGACTCGAAGTACTGCAACAATGAAACAGGTGCGGCGGCTTACCCGCCCGGCATGCTGCTCAAGGTCGTGCTGTTTGCCTACAGCCGGGGCATCGTCAGCAGCCGTGCCATAGAGCGATCGTGCCGCGAACACATCACTTTCATCGCGCTGTCCGGTGACACATCCCCGCACTTCACCACCTTCGCCGGATTTGTCTCAACCCTGGGAGATGACATTGCACAGGTGTTCAGCCAGGTGCTGTACATCTGCGACCGCCAGGGATTGATTGGCCGAGAGATGTTTGCCATCGACGGCGTTAAATTGCCGAGCAATGCTTCCAAAGCCAGGAGCGGCACCCGCGCCGACTTTGAGCATCAGGCCGGCAAACTGGAAGCCGCCGCCCAAACCATGCTGGCGCGCCACCGTGAACAGGATCAACTCGCCACCGAGCCGACTCTGCACGCCAAAGAAATACAACGCATCGAACGCCTGCAGCAGGATGCCGCACAGATGCGCCGCTGGCTTGCTGACCACCCCGAAGACCGCAAAGGCAGCAAAGGCGCGATCCGCAAGAGCAATCGCACCGACAACGAATCCGCCAAAATGGCGACAAGCAAGGGCGCCATCCAGGGCTACACCGGTGTAGCTGCCGTGGATGCCAAACACCAGATCATCGTTGAGGCGCAGGCGCACGGCACCGGCAGCGAACAGGAACTGCTGGTGCCGGTGGTCGAGGCAATGAAACACATCCGGGATGACGACACCCTCATTACCGCCGATGCGGGCTACCACTCTGAGGCCAATCTCAAGGCATTGGACAAGTTGAAGGTCGAGGCACTGATCGCAGACAACAACATGCGCAGCCGCGACGAACGCTTTGCCGGGCAGGACAAATACAAAGCGCTGCCGGACCCGATCCATGACAAAGGCGGCAAACCCAGGAAAACCGCACGTTACCAGCCAAGAGATTTCGACTACGACGCGGAAGAAAAAACCTGCATCTGTCCGGCGGGAAAGCATCTCTACCAGAACGGCGCGAATTGCGTTCACAACGGACTGGTCGGGGTGAAATTCCAAGGTGCGCAACGCGATTGCGTACCGTGTAGCCTGCGAGACAAATGCCTGCGCACGCCGGAGAAGACCAAGACACGGCAGGTGATGTTCTTCCGGGGCAAGGCGCAGGATGCGCCGGAGAACTACACCGACCAGATGAAGCGCAAGATAGACAGCCCGGAAGGTCGCATCCTGTATGGTCAGCGCTTCGCCACGGTGGAGCCGGTGTTCGGCAACCTGCGCTACAACAAGGGGCTGGATCGCTTCACCTTGAGAGGCAAAAAGAAAGTCGATGCGCAGTGGAAGCTATTCTGCCTGGTACACAACATCGAGAAGCTGGCGCATCACGGATATGCGCAGTAGGAAATGAAGATGGGGGCAATACGACTGCGTTGATGCGCAGCCATCGAAAGCCATCTTGAAGCTAAGAAACGGAGAACAAAAAAATGCGCGGAATTTACCGCGCTTTTTTATGTGTCAGATTCCTCTGAAAAGGGGTTTTTCTACAGCGTCAACGTTCAAATTGAGGGGCAGCCCGCTTTTGCGCAGTCCCGCTCGAATGCAGGGTTAGGCTCTCGCCACCCAAATTGCGGGATCTCTGCGGCCATGAAACACCGCCAAGACAACAATGCGATGCTGTTCTGCACGAAAATAAACGCTGTATGGAAAACGATTGGCAACAACACGCCGAATGTCCTCGCGAACAACGGGAAACTGGAGGGGATGTTCAGATGCAAGCGATACGCAACGGTCAATCTCAGCAATGAACTCAAGAGCGAGGCCACGTCGCTTACTTTCATACCACATGCTTGCTTCATTAAACTCTACACTGGCGGCACGATGAAAAGTGACTGACAGGCTCATTGCCTGATTTTGGCAAGAGCAGCAGCTTTTACTTCACTCCAGGAAACCACATCGTTTGGGTTTGCCAGATGGTCTGCGAGGCGGCGGTCAAGTTCCGTTTTTTGCGCTTCTGTCAACGCTGGCGCAGCCCCACGACTAACGATACCGTCCCAGATGGCTTCAACCAGTTCAATCTGCTCGTCAATGTCGAGCACACTTGCTTGCTGTAAGAGTTGTGTATTCATGGCCTAGGCTCCTTTCAAAACTAATGAAGTAATTCTAGCGCGCCTTGCACCACATGTCGAACGTATGCCCAACGTGGAGCCAAGATACCGTCTTGTGTGTCAAGCATGATTCGCTGACCAAGCGGGATCGAAAGGCACACCAGACTTCAGCACACCATAAACGATATGCAGCAACTTGCGCATCACCGCGCCGATAATCACCATGTTCGGTTTCCCCGCATTCTTCAAACGATCCGCAAATTCCTTGATGACTGGATTGTAGCGCCTTGCCACGATTGCGGGCATATAGAGCGCACATCTTAGTGCTGAATTTCCTTTCTTGGACAAGTGCGGCTTGCCCCACACCGAACTCCCCGATTGATGCATGGTTGGATTCAGTCCAACAAAGGCCGCCAACGCCTTGGCATGATCGAATCTTTGTACATCCCCGACAAATGCCAATAGCCTGGCAATGGTCGCCTTGCCTATCCCCGGAATGCTATCGAGCAATTCTGCTTTGCCTTTCAAATCCGGATGACCCTCTATGTGATCCCGGATCAACGCTTCCACCGTTTTGATTTCCGCCTTGATCGTCGCCAACACCGTCTCAATGAATGGCCGGATTACGCTAGCTGCAATTCCCAATCGATTCTGTTCCTGGGCTTCCATATGCGCGAGTGAGGACAAGCGATGCACCAGCGCCTGCAACTCTCGCACATGCAGCGGTGGGGCGTCCAGGGAGCGGGATGCATGTCCTGGCAAAACTGCGCAATCAGCTTGGCGTCGGTCTTGTCGGTCTTGGCGCGCCTCAACTGTGCACCGCCGAAACTCTTGATTTGGGCCGGATTGACCACGCTCACGACACAGCCCTGTTCATGCAGATACGTTGCCAGCGCATCGCCATAACAGCCCGTGGCTTCCATGCACGCCGTTACCTTGGGAAACCTTGTTTCAAAAGCCAGCTCGACAACATCTTGAAGCCATCTGGCGTGTTGTCGAAGATGTGCGTCTTTTTGACTTTGCCTGCGACCAGCAGAGCCACATCGAACTTCGCCTTGGAAATATCAATGCCCAGAATTCCGTTGCTTAAGTCAGTCATGTCGTTCTCCTTGTTTGCCAACACAGGAAAATACTCACAGCGGAAGTAACAACCCGATTCAGATCAACCTTGTGAATGCAGAATCATGACATCAAGCCAGTCCTAAGATACCGTTCGATCTCGGTGAATGCAGGATGGGAGAAGGTCGCCAATCTTGGCTACAGGCTCAAAGGCATTAGGGGCACGCCCGGCATCCCTTCTCCCTGCTCTTTCGCGCCAGAGCAATTTAACTCATTTCTGAGTCGGAGGTAAGATACAAGGGACAGGCCGTTTCTGGCCTGTCCCGCTTGAGCGTAGAGTTGGACGAAGCCGCTACGCGGAGGAAACCGAAACTGCGGTGCCACGATTTATGCTGCATCTTCGTCCCCTCGATTTATGAGGGGTTGATTTTGCACACAATCGTGAGGACACGCCAGCATGAGTACAACATTTTCATCGCAATCGCACTTCGACCATCAATACCAGACACA
>JBBRFZ010000156.1:0-5249 GCA_038241165.1 Burkholderiales bacterium
CCGCTCACTTATTTCACCCGCTGTCTCGACTATGATTCGCTCCACCTCATCATCCAGCAAAGACCGTCGGTATTTCACCGGAAACACAACGTGGTAATGAATCTGCCACGCGCAATGGCTCGCTTTATGAACAACAGGGATGCTTTCCATCCGTCCATACTAAATCCAAAACCCGTCCCCGTGGCAAGCCACGGGGAATCGCAAGTTGACGTTCAGATCTTCCGCGACCGACTTGACCGTCCTGCCGCCACGTGAATATACATTGATTAACGCCTGCTCGATAAATGCTTCCGAATAACGTGATCCCATTGCTTCCTCCAAAATTTAAATAAAATTTAGAGGCGACAACTAGCCTGACACAGGGGGCTCCGTTGCACGTATTGCAGGAGTTGGGCGGGTGGTCATCGCCGGAGATGGTGCAGAAGTATGCGCACCTGTCCAGTGAGCATCTTGCGCAATGGGTAGATCGCAGATTAGTTGTTTTGCCTGAAATCGTACCCGAAAGTGATACGTTTTTTACTACAGGGAAAGAAAAAGGGCTAAGCATTTCTGCCTAACCCTTTGATTTGTTGGTGCGCCCGGAGCGATTCGAACGCCCGACCCCTTGGTTCGTAGCCAAGTACTCTATCCAGCTGAGCTACGGGCGCATGTAACTGGCATGCCTAAGTATAACTTATTATATTAGGACCTTGGCGGAGAGGGAGGGATTCGAACCCTCGATACAAGTTTAAGCTCGTATGCGCCCTTAGCAGGGGCGTGCCTTCGACCTCTCGGCCACCTCTCCGAAGGCCGCGCATATTAATGTAACTGGCCTGAAAGGTCAAACGATTATGCGTCTTCAAGATCAAGGTCAAAGGCCTTGTGCAATACACGCACGGCGAGTTCGAGGTATTTCTCGTCAATGACCACGGAAATTTTTATTTCCGAAGTCGAGATCATCTGAATGTTGATTCCCTCTTCAGCGAGCGTGCGGAACATCTTGCTGGCAATACCGACATGGGAACGCATTCCGACACCGACCACCGAGACCTTGGCCGCTCTTTCATCACCGATCACCGCGCGTGCGCCGATGTGCGGTTGAACTTTGCTGTTCAGTATGTCCATCGCCCTGGCAAATTCGTTTCTATGCACAGTGAACGAAAAGTCGGTGGCGCCATCCTCGCCGACGTTCTGGATGATGATGTCCACGTCGATATTGGCATCGCTGACCGGGCCCAGGATCTGATATGCAATTCCGGGTTTGTCGGGCACGCCCATCACGGTAATTTTTGCTTCATCGCGATTGAAAGCGATCCCTGAAATGATTGCTTGTTCCATTTTGTCTTTATCCTCAACAGTAATCAGCGTGCCTTCGCCTTTTTCTTCAAAACTCGACAGCACGCGCAGCTTGACCTTGTATTTGCCCGCAAATTCAACCGAACGAAGTTGCAATACCTTGGAGCCCATGCTGGACATTTCCAGCATTTCTTCAAAGGTGATGCTCTTCAGGCGTCGCGCCTCGGGAACCACACGCGGGTCGGTGGTGTAAACACCATCCACGTCGGTATAAATCTGGCACTCGTCGGCCCGTAACGCGGCTGCGATCGCCACGCCCGTGGTATCAGAACCGCCGCGCCCCAGCGTGGTGATGTTGCCCTTTTCGTCCATGCCCTGAAAACCGGCCACGACAACAACGCAGTCTTTGTCCAGATCGTCGCGTATGTTTTGTTCGTCTATGCTGACGATGCGCGCTTTGGTGAAAGCGCTGTCGGTGAGGATCTTGACCTGTGCGCCGGTGTAGCTCTTGGCTTTGAGCCCTTGTTCCTTCAGGGCCATGGCAAGCAGCCCGATGGTGACCTGCTCACCGGTCGAGATGATCACATCCAGTTCGCGCGGATCGGGATGCTTCTGCATTTCATGGGCCAGCGCCACGAGACGATTGGTCTCGCCGCTCATCGCGGAGACCACCACCACCACCTGATGCCCGAGTACTTTGAATTTTGCGACGCGACGCGCGACGCTCCTGATGCGTTCCGGACTGCCGACCGATGTTCCGCCGTACTTCTGAACTATGAGTGCCACGTTTCTTCCATGCCTGACTTGAATAGGGAAGGGATTTTAGCTTAACTGGCCGAAAAAAACGAGGCGAGAAGCTGTTGTGGCAATTAGTTTCGCTATATATCCCCATCCCGGCAGGGTGCTAAACTCCATGCATTGAGTTGCCAATCCAGACGGTCAACATGCCAGAAATCACTCCGCGCAACATCCCCCCCACAGCCGCACAAAAGTTGCGCGAAAGCGGTTATTCACCCGCCATGGCGAATATCTTTGCAGCGCGCGGTATCACGGACAGCAAGCAACTGGATACCAGTTTTGCCGGACTGCTGTCATTCGACAATCTGAAAAACGTCACCGGGATGGCACGCTTGCTGGCTGATGCCATAGCTGCACAGAAGAAACTCATGGTTATCGCCGACTACGATGCCGATGGTGCCACGGCCTGCGCGGTGGCGGTGCGCGGCTTGCGCGCCTTCGGTGCGCAAATCGATTTCATCGTGCCGAACCGTTTTGAATACGGCTATGGGCTGACTCCGGAGATCGTTCACCTGGCCGCCCGCTCTGCTCCCGACATCCTGATCACCGTGGACAACGGGATCGCGAGCGTGGAAGGCGTGGCCGAGGCCAACCGGCTGGGCATGCAGGTATTTGTCACCGACCACCATCTGCCCGGCGATGAATTGCCGGACGCAACATGCATCGTCAATCCCAACCAGCCTGGCTGCGCATTTCCGAGCAAAAACCTGGCCGGCGTCGGTGTGATGTTCTATGTGCTGCTGGCGCTGCGTGCCGAACTGCGAACGCGCGGCGCTTATGTCGCTCAGGCAGAACCCAAACTTGCCGACCTGCTCGACCTGGTCGCGTTGGGCACAGTCGCCGATGTGGTCAGGCTGGATCAAAACAATCGCATACTGGTACAGCAGGGATTACAGCGCATCCGTGCCGGTCGTGCCTGTGCCGGGATCAAGGCACTGTTGCAAGTCGCGAAGAAGATCCCGGCACGCGTCTCCAGCCAGGACCTGGGCTTCACTGTCGGGCCGAGGCTGAACGCAGCCGGCAGGCTGGACGACATGAGTCTGGGCATAAATTGTCTACTCAGCGACGATGACGCAGAGGCAACTTCCATCGCCGCCAAACTGGACGCACTCAATCGTGAACGGCGCAGCATCGAAACAGATATGCAGGACAACGCGCTGGCCGCGTTGGAACACCTCGAACCCAGCGACAATTTCACCCTCACCCTGTTCGACCAGACCTGGCATCAGGGCGTCATCGGCATCCTCGCTTCGCGTCTCAAGGATAGGTTCCATCGTCCCACCATCGCGTTTGCACGTGCAAACAACGGCGAAATAAAAGGCTCGGGACGTTCCATCGTCGGCTTGCATCTGCGCGATGCGCTGGACCTTGTCAGCAAACGTCATCCCGCATTAATCAGAAAGTTCGGTGGCCATGCAGCAGCTGCCGGTTTGAGTATCGCCGAGTCCGACTTCGCAGAATTCGTCGCAGCGTTCGAAGACGTCGCGGCCGGTTTGCTCGATGTGAAAGACCTCACGCAGACTATCGAGACCGATGGCGGTCTGGATGCGGACGAAATGAACCTGGACATCGCCCAACTTCTCGATCAGCAGGTATGGGGGCAGGGCTTCCCGGCACCGCAATTCAGTGATGACTTCGCGGTGCAGAACCAGCGTGTGGTCGGTGAGAAACATTTGAAACTGCGCTTATACACGCAGGGCAAACTCATCGAGGCGATATTGTTCGGACACAGCGAACCGCTGCCCGAACGCATCCACGCCGTGTACAGCCTGAGCATCAATGAATACAATGGCACTCAGAGCCTGCAACTTATTGTTCGGCACTGGCAGAACACAAATGATTAAGGCAATGGATACTGTTTTTCAGCTAAGCAACGGCATCGATACCCTGCCGCAATTCATCACCAGCCTGGCCATCGGCCTATTGATCGGATTGGAGCGCGAGCGCAACCCTTCCGCCAAGGCCGGGCTGCGTACCTTTGCGCTGGTCGCCATGTTCGGCACACTGTCCGCCCTGCTCTCCGGCAAACTCGACACACCCTGGCTGCTGATCGCCGGAATGCTTGCCGTGGCCGGCATGATCATCGCGGCATACCACAACAAGCCTGTCGAGGCAGACGACCCGGGCACCACCACCGTCATCGCCTTGCTGCTGTGCTACGGGTTGGGCGCGATGATCTGGTTCGGCCTGGCCAAGCTGGCCGTGATGCTGGCTATAGCGGTCACCGCCCTGCTCTATTTCAAACCCGAACTGCGCGGGATGTCACAGCGTCTCACGCGCAGCGATCTGGTGGCCGTGCTGCAATTTTCCGTGCTGACCTTTATCGTGCTGCCGATACTCCCCGATCATAACTACGGCCCATACCAAGCCTTCAATCCGCATCAAGCCTGGCTGATGGTAGTGCTGATCTCCGGCATCAGTCTGGCGGGTTATACCGCGCTGCATGTGGTGGGGACCCGTTTTGGAGCACCACTGCTGGGTTTTCTCGGTGGTCTCGTTTCCAGCACCGCGACGACTTTGCTCTATGCAGAAAACAGCAAGAACAACCCCGCCATGTCGCAACTGGCCGCCGCTATCATCGTCATTGCCAGCATGGTGGTATTGTTGCGTCTGCTGGTTCTCAGCGCTGTGGTCGCCTATGATGCGCTGTCGGGTCTGTTGCCGGTACTTGCGGGCGGCTTCCTGTTCGGCCTGGTCGTCGCGCTATACAACTGGCGCAAGACGATCAATGCAACAAAACTCGACATCCCGGAGACCGCCAATCCTGCCGAACTGCGGACCGCCCTCGGCTTTGGCCTGTTATATGTGATCGTGTTGCTGGGTGCGGCATGGATGCAGGATTTTGCGGGTAGTCGCGGTCTGTATGCGGTGGCTTTGGTGTCTGGGTTGACCGAAGTCGATGCGATCACCCTTTCCAGCCTGCGCCTGTTCAATCTAGGGCAATTGAACGAACATCAGGCCGTCACCTCGATTACTCTCGCCTTCATTGCCAATCTCACCTTCAAATTCGGCATGGTGGTTTTCATCGGTGGAAAAAATCTCGCCCGGCATGTCGCCACCGGCTTCGGCGCAATCGCTTTGGGGATGCTGATCGGGCTGGTTGCGTTATAATCCCGCCCCTTTCAGCAAGCGACAAAATCACATCATGGAAGCAGAACAACTCAACGCACTCTCCC
>JBBRFZ010000157.1:0-5224 GCA_038241165.1 Burkholderiales bacterium
AAATAGCGCAGACGGCTGATGATGCGCCACGGATGCAAGTTGACTCTTATGGACAAAACAAAGCAAGCAAGAGCGATCGCGACATTCGTTTTAGTGCCGTGGATTTTTCTGGCGAACTACGAGTGACCAATCCTGAGTTACTCCAGCAAGCTCTTTTTAACGGCATCGGGCACGCCAAAGCCTTCGGCTGCGGCCTATTGCTGGTGCGGCGGATTTGAAAACGATGCTACATTTGAATTGGATGCAAAAATGAGATTCAAGCTTTCCAACCATGCGCTTGAGGAAATGGAAAGGCGCGTCATACCGCGCGAAATGCTGGAGTTTGTTCTCAACAACCCTCAGCAGGTGGTTGTTGAGCGGGAAGGAAAGAAGGCATATCAATCGCTTGTGATTTTGGCGGGGGTAGATGTACCTGCTACGGGCCATCGTGAATGACGCACTTGATCCTGCCGTGGTTATCACAGTTTACCGCACCCGCAACGTGCAAAAATATTGGAGGCAGTAATGAAAGTTACCTATGATCCCGAAGTTGATGTGTTGCGTATTTTGTTCAGCAATGCGGCAATTGAGGAAAGCGACGAAGATAAGCCGGGCGTCATCCTTGATTACGATATGAGCGGCAACATCGTCGGCATGGAAATCTTGGATGCCAGCAAACGTATGGAAAACCCGCGCTCCGTTGAATATGCGGTGGCTGGCTGACGCGTAGTGAGTTGCTTATCCATATCTTGAAATTTCCATATTTGCATGGGGTGTTTTGAAAGGGATGACATGGACTGGAAAGATCGCATTGAAGTAAATCCGTTGGTGCTGGTTGGCAAGCCGACTATTAAGGGCACGCGGATTTCTGTGGAGTTGATTCTGGATCGTTTGGCGGACGGCTGGACAATGGAGGATGTGCTTGCCTCATACCCACATATCAGCCGGGAAGATGTGCTGGCAGCACTGAGCTTCGCGTCTGAGTTATCTAACCCGAGTGTTCCATAAATTCACGCGCCCTCGTTAGTCTTTTGTCCACTATGCAAACTTTACTCAGTCGGGTGTATGAATCACTACACCACTCCTTCACAAAATTTGCCTATCGAACAAAATCCTGCGCGATCATCACGCGAATTTATGAAACACTTGGGTTGAGGAAGAAACTTTTGTTGCCATGGGCAAGGTCCTCGCATGAAAGTGCGTTGGCTGGTCAACGAAAACTTTCCCGCGCCACCGTCGCCGTAATGGGCATGGCGAGGGGGCGAACGAATCGCTTCGCGAATTTCACGCTTACGCGCACGTCGGTGCATGACGTGCTATCTATTGCCGAATCTCATGCCGGGGATGATGATACGAATATGCTTGCACTCGCTCGTGAAAAAGTCCGCTGGCCGGTGACGTTTGATCGGGATTATGGCGAGCTGTTGTTTGCGCGCAACCTTGCTCCGCCGCCAGCGGTGATTCTGTTGCAGGTTCCGTCGTACCGCCCTGATGAACCGGCAGCTTGGCTAGAACATTTGCTGCGCGAGCCGGAAAATTTGCTGGGAAAATTTACTGTTTTCACCGGCAAGACGGTGCGTAGCCGCCCCTTGTTGCAACGGGTCTGAGAGTGCATCAAAAATGAAAAACGCATGAGCAAAAAGATCATAAACCCGGACACACAGGCCGATAGCAGTCCGCAACCCGACGTACCCGTCGCCCTTACCCAAGCGCCCAGCGGCTACGCCGACTGGCTGGCTGAACTAAAGACTCGCATCCACACCGCTCAGCAACGCGCCGCGCTGGCGGTGAACCGCGAGCTGGTGTTGCTCTATTGGCAGATCGGGCGTGATATTCTGGTGCGCCAAGCGCAGCAGGGCTGGGGGGCGAAGGTGATCGAGCGGCTGGCGCACGACTTGCGCACTGCCTTTTCGCAGATGAAGGGGTTTTCGCCGCGCAACCTCAAATACATGCGCACCTTTGCCGAAGCTTGGCCGGATACAGAATTTGCGCAGCAGGCTGCTGCACAATTACCGTGGTTCCATCTTTGTACGCTTATCGACAAGCTTAAAACCCACGAAGCGCGTGACTGGTATATATCCAAAGCAGTCGAGCACAACTGGTCGCGTAACATTCTGGTTATGCAGATCGAAACGCAGGCGCGGGAGCGTTCCGGCAAGGCTGTGACCAATTTCGTGATGCAGTTGCCCAAGCCACAATCCGATCTTGCACGTGAATCGCATAAGGATCCATCCCGCTTTGATTTCCTCGGCCTGACTGACGAAGCTGAAGAGCGCGAGATTGAATCCGCACTTGTTCAGCATATTTCTCGCTTCCTGCTGGAGCTTGGAGCAGGCTTCGCCTATGTCGGACGGCAGGTACATATTGAGGTTGGCGGCGACGATTTTTTCATAGACCTGTTGTTTTATCACCTGAAGCTACGTTGTTATGTGGTGGTAGAGCTGAAGGCTGGGGCATTCAAACCTGAGCACACCGGGCAGCTTAACTTTTACCTGAGCGCCGTGGATTTGCAGGTGAAGTCCAAGCACGACAATCCGACTATCGGCCTGTTGCTGTGCAAGACCCAGAACCGCGTGGTGGCCGAATACTCGTTGCGCGATACGAATAAGCGCTGGCTGGCACAGGTGGGTTATGAGCGGGTAAAGGAAATCGAAAATCCGGAATTGGCGAGCGCCCGTGCCCGTGATTTGTATCAGACCAAGTGCTACCCACAGGCATGGATCGAAAAGCGGCTGTGCTCCATTACCATTTGCGGCGAGCTAACGGATGAATGGAAAGCTCGCGGCGTGCAGGAAGGGAATATGTCCCACTTCGCGGGGATTTCTTCCTGCTGGATTCCGGCTTTTGCCGGAATGACGGAGTATTTGTCCTAACGGACAATCTCTGTTGAATGTTGTGCTATCATTTGATGGCACAATTTATTGAAAGATGAGCAAGCTATGGACGCTTTTACTATCCGCGATTTACGCGAACGCACGGGTGATCTGATTCGGGATGCCGAGCAGGGGAGGTTGTCGGTTATTACCAAGCATGGACAGCCGGTATTTGTGGCGGTGCCATTTGATGAAACCTTGCTTAAGGAGGGGGTGCGTGTTGCGCTGGCAGTCAAGCTTTTTGACGAGGAGGTGGTCAGCATCGGCAAGGCTGCAAAGCTTGCCGGGATGCCGCAAAGCGAATTCATAGATCACCTTGGTGCGCTGAAAATTCCAGTTGTGCGGTACGGCAATGAGGAATTACAGCGGGAGTTGGCGGCATTTGAATAAAGTTGTCATTGCGGATGCTGGCCCGTTGATCGCGTTTGCCCGCCTTCATCAGATTAGCCTGTTGCCGCAGGTTTTTGGGCGCGTACTGGTGACGGACATTGTGTTTGCCGAGTGTGCCGGAAGATCGGATTTTCCTGAAAGTGCGCTTATCCATGAGGCAGTAACTATGAAGCAATTGGAGTTGTGTGCAGCGCCGGATTTTTCTGCGTTCGCGCAAAAAATTGATGCCGGTGAGGCGAGCGCGATTGCAGTGGCGATTGATTTCGGATGTGGTGTTCTTATGGATGATAGAGCCGGACGCAGAATGGCGGCGAATGCCGGCGTATCGGTGATCGGCACGGTGGGTGTGCTGATATTGGCGAAACGCAAGGGACTGGTTCAGCTTGTGATGCCGTTGTTGGAATGCCTCGCGGCTTCCGGTTATTTTCTGGGCGAGGAAATAATTGCCGCAGCATTGACAGCCTCTGGCGAGTAAAAATGGCCGGTCTGCTTCCTCCCCTAAAACCTTTCGCGATTAAAGAACGCCTCTCGATTCTTTTTATCGAAAAAGGTCACCTCGATGTATTGGATGGCGCGTTTGTCGTCGTGGATAAAACCGGTGTGCGCACCCATATTCCTGTTGGTGGGGTGGCTTGCCTGATGCTGGAGCCGGGCACCCGGACTTCTCATGCGGCTGTTGCATTGGCTGCGCGGGTGGGGACGCTGCTGGTGTGGGTGGGCGAGGCGGGAGTGCGCTTGTATTCTTCCGGCCAACCGGGCGGTGCGCGTGCGGATCGGCTGTTGTATCAAGCCAAATTGGCATTGGACGAAACACTGCGCTTGAAAGTGGTGCGCAAGATGTACGCCATCCGTTTCGGCGAAGAGCCGCCCGCTCGTCGTAGCGTTGAGCAATTGCGCGGCATCGAAGGTGCGCGGGTGCGCGAAACTTACAAACTACTCGCCAGGAAATATGGTGTGGAATGGAAGGCGCGCAATTACGATACCAGCGACTGGGATAAAGGCGATTTGCCCAATCGCTGTTTAAGTGCTGCGACTGCCTGCCTTTATGGCGTAACTGAAGCGGCAGTGTTGGCGGCGGGCTACGCGCCAGCCGTTGGCTTTATTCATACGGGCAAGCCCTTGTCTTTTGTTTACGATGTGGCGGATATTTACAAGTTTGAAACGGTCGTTCCAGTCGCGTTCAAGATTGCCGCTAAACTCCCTGGCAATCCGGAGCAGCAAGTGCGCATCGCATGTCGTGATGTATTCCGTGAAAGCAAATTGCTTGAACGCATCATTCCCGGGATAGAGGAAATGTTGTCGGCTGGAGAAATTGCGCCGCCCTCGCCACCAGAAGATGCAGTCGCTCCTGCCATTCCCAATCCTGAAAGTTTAGGCGATGCTGGTCATCGTAGTTGAAAATGCCCCGCCACGATTACGTGGCAGATTGGCGATATGGCTGCTGGAAATTCGGGCGGGTGTTTATATTGGCAACTATTCCGCCAAGGTGAGAAGCTACATCTGGAAACAAGTAGAAGAGGGGTTGGAAGATGGTAATGCCGTGATGTCTTGGCGTTCAAATAATGAAGCTGGTTTTGATTTTGTAACACTGGGAGCTAACCGGAGAATTCCGGTCGAGTTAGACGGGGCAAAGCTTGTTTCTTTTCTTCCCGAACAGACTCAGGATGATCTCTAAAAATTTGGTAGAATTCTGACTCGCTGAATTTGATTCTAAATTCAGCGAGGTAGGAGAAGTGTGTTCCCCGCACACGCGGGGATGAACCGTTGCCGCTTGCCAATGCTGGCGCTGTAAATCCGTGTTCCCCGCACACGCGGGGATGAACCGTTGAGGTGCCGACGCCGCACCACTCACATGTAGTGTTCCCCGCACACGCGGGGATGAACCGCCGGAAAACAGCCCAAGAACCGCGCTCCAACTGTGTTCCCCGCACACGCGGGGATGAACCGCGATATTGAGGCATTCACCGAACTGGAAAGGAGTG
>JBBRFZ010000158.1:0-5019 GCA_038241165.1 Burkholderiales bacterium
ATTCTCAATACCACCCAGATCGAGCGCCAGATGAGCCTGCTGTTGCAACTCAAGCAGCTCAACATGAATCTGGTGGTGATACTCAACATGTCCGACGAGGCGAAGAAATTCGGCATCAGCGTCGATGTGGAGAAGATGTCAGCATTGCTGGAGATGCCGATCTTTCTGCTCAGCGCGAAATACGGCAGCGGCTATCCGGAAGCGTTGCAGGCGATCACCAAGGCACTGCGTTATCCCACGCCCGGCATGGCGGAGCAACTGCGCAGCCAGCTCGAACAGGACGAACAGATCGAATCGGAAATGGCGCGCGTACTCAAGCACACCGTGCAGGTACCGGCGCGCCTGTCGGATGATCTCACCGAAAAACTGGACAGCGTGTTGCTGCATCCGTGGCTGGGCCTGCCGATCTTTTTCGGCGTCATGTACCTGTTGTTCCAGGGCGTGTTCCTGCTCGGCGCGCCGCTGCAGGGGCTGATCAATGACCTGCTGACCTGGTTGCGCGGGGCCGCGCTCGAGCCGTTGTTGGCAGGCCTGCCGCATGCCGCACAAGGATTGCTGCTGGACGGCGTCTACAACGGCGTGGGCACGGTCGCCGCATTCGTGCCCATCATCGTGCTGTTCTTTCTGTTCATGGCGATGGTCGAGGATAGCGGCTACCTGTCGCGCGCCGCGTTCCTGATGGATGCGCTGATGTCGCGCCTGGGGCTGGACGGCCGCGGCTTTGTGATGCTGCTGATGGGCTTCGGTTGCAACGTGCCCGCGCTGATGGGCACGCGCGTGATGCGTTCGCGCGCGATGCGTCTGCTCACCATGCTGGTGATTCCCCTGTCGCTGTGCTCGGCGCGCCTGCAGGTATTCATCTTCTTCACCGCCGCATTGTTCTCCGCGAAAGCCGCCCCGGTGGTGCTGTTCACCCTGTACCTGTTCAGCTTCGCCACCGCAATACTCACCGCGCTGCTGTTCAAGGGAAGATTCAAGAACACCGAACCCTTCGTGCTGGAACTGCCGCCGTATCGCTTCCCCACCGCACGCCAGATGGTGTTGCGCGGCTGGCTGGAAGTGCGCCATTTTTTGCGCCGCGCCAGCAAATTCATCATCATCGGCGTGGTGATGGTGTGGCTGCTGACCAACCTGCCTCCGTCCGCCGCACCGGCCAGCATGGATACCTGGGCGGGCATGATCGGCAGCGCGATGCATCCGTTCTTCGCGCCACTCGGCATCAACGAACAACTCACCATCGCGCTGATCTTCGGCTTCATCGCCAAGGAGATCGTGATCGGCGCGCTGGCGGTGATATACGGCCTCACCGGCGACGCGCTCGGCGGCGCGATCGGCCATCAACTGGACTGGGTGCAAGCCTACAGCTTCATGCTGTTCACCCTGCTCTATACACCCTGTCTGGCCACTATCGCCACGCTGCAGAACGAGTCCAAGCAGACCGGCTTCACCGCGCTGTCGCTGGCTTGGTCGCTGGGACTGGCGTGGGCGGTAAGCTTCACCTTTTATCAGGGTGCCAGAGCATTGGGCTATTGAACCCCGCTGCCTGACACGTCCGATAGCCATCCGGCTGTTTTATGCAACCACCACTCCCCGCTGTTTCTTCAGCCCCGTTGCACAACCGCAGTTTTCTCAAACTGCTGGCATTCCGCGTACAGGTGGTACTGGCGTACCAGACCATGATGGTGGTGGTCGGCTGGCATATCTATGAACTGACCCACGATACGCTTGCGCTCGGATTGATCGGGCTGGCCGAAGTCATCCCGTATTTCTGCTGCGCGCTGTTTGCGGGTTACGCCGTCGACCATCACTCGCGGCGCAAGTTCGGCGTCGCGGCCAGCCTGTTGACCGGAATGAATGCGCTGTTGTTGCTGGCAACAACAACCTTCATTGCACCGGACGATCAATCGCTGTGGATATATGCAATCGTCGCCTGTACCGGCGTGGCACGCGCCTTTATCGGTCCTTCGTACAATGCGCTGTTCGCGCTGGTGTTGCCGCGCGCCCAGTTCGCCCGCGCCGCCGCCCTCGGCAGCTCCACATTCCAGTTCGGCCTGGTGGCGGGGCCAGCGCTGGGCGGTGTGCTGGTGGGATGGGCCAGTATCACGGTCGCCTACGCGGTTTCCGCCGCACTCGCGACCGGCGCAGCGATCACCCTGCTGTCGTTGCGTATCGCCGAGCCGCCACCCGCAAAATATACCGCAGTGTTCTCCAGCATCGGCGAAGGGCTGCGCTTCGTGTTCCGCAATCAGATCATGCTCGGCGCGCAAGCGCTGGACATGTTCGCGGTTTTGTTCGGCGGAGCGGTCGCGATGTTGCCCGCTTTCGTGCAGGATATTTTTCATTACGGGCCGGAGGGTCTGGGCATCCTGCGCGCCGCCCCGGCCATAGGCGCGGTACTGATGGGTATCACGCTGGCCCGCTATCCACTCAACCTGCATGCGGGAAAACTGTTGCTGGCGGCGGTGGCTGGCTTCGGCGTGTGCATCATCCTGTTCGCGCTCAGCACCCACTTCTGGTTCGCGGCACTGTTGCTGCTGTTGTCCGGTGTCTTCGACGGCGTATCCGTGGTGATGCGCACCACCATCATGCAGCTGGCCACACCCGATGCGATGCGCGGACGCGTCTCCGCGATCACCGGCATCTTCATCGGCTCATCCAATGAACTCGGGGCATTTGAATCCGGCGTGGCTGCTAGGCTGATGGGCTTGATACCGTCGGTGATCTTCGGCGGCACCATGACGCTGGCTGTCGTGGCGACCACCGCGTACTTAGCACCCAAACTGCGCAAGCTGGATCTGCACCAGTTACATTAGCGAAACTGCAATACCCAGTCAGCAGCACGGTCCAAGATCCCCCGCATCGACTCGCTACGCGCAATACAAGCAGCAAATGATGCGTTTCGTTTGGCCCTTACTTATTGACAACGATGCTGGCATTCTCAACCAGCAGGGGATACTTGTAGCCGCTGCCGAAATCCCGGTTCACCGCCACCACGCCGGTAATGGTAATCATGTCCCCGACCCTGGCGGATTGCTTGCTGGTGACGATCAGGTCATTGGTTTCGGCATCGCCCGTGCCGTCCTGCACATGAATGAAGTTGCGCTTCATGATGCCGTTGAGCACCTTCACCACCTTGCCCCGGGCGCTGACTGTCTGGCCGTCAAGGGTAGTCCCGCTCCCGTTGAGTGCCGCGACGGTCTTCATCTCCTCTGCTGCGAACGCGTTGAAAGAAGCCAGCCCCAGCGTGCAAACAAGCCCGGTAAATACGATGGTTGAAATCTTCATGAAAACTCCTGAATAAAGTTGAAGGTTGGTACGGAAATGCCAGCTTCAAGTATATCATTCACATCATCGCCAACGGCTTTGGAAAGTGATGGAATGGCAGACAGTAGCAGGCCACTATTAACCAATAATTGCCTAGGGGGTTATTTGGTTGCAAATCTGATGTTATAGTTTGTGCATAACAACGATAACTTGGTTGAACACATCACATGGAGGAATCACCATGTCTGCAATCAATTCATTATCCTGCTTAAAAAAATATCCGGTAATAACAGCTTTCCTGGCTCTCATGCTAACCGCCTGTGGCGGCTCGTCAACGTCGGCGCCCAACCCCATGATGTTCAACCTGGACTTCGCTGTTTTTTTGAAGGGTCTGCCAGACACCTATGGGGCGGCCTCGGGACAAACCGGGAAGTGGGATGACGTACCTCTGGGAACGACTACTGCGCTGATCAACACGCATGGTACAGCGACTTCAGTCAGCATTGTGCTGGCCGGTGGAGCCGACCAGTTCGGCATGCCGACCACGGATGACGGCATCTTGCTGCGCGACAGCGTGGTGAACAATAATTCTAATCCTCCGTTTGACCCGTTTTCGGCGACACTTACGGGTCTGCAAGACGGGCAGTACACTGTCTACTACTACTACCATAGTCCGACCTTTGGCCTGAAGATCAACGGAACTGCCGTGACTAAGCTTACAGGCGGCAGTCCGGATAGTCTGGGAGCCCAGGGGACGAATTGGAGCATCGCAACTGGCGTGACGGTCACGGGCGGCACCCTGACCATAGTCAATGACTACACCGACTATGATGGACTGAGCGGAATTCAGCTCTGGCGCGTGCCGTAGCGTTTCGCGAGAATAGCCAGTTGAGGAATAGTTGAACACTCAAACCGGCTCGATCTCAACGACTCCGCAGGCCACGGGTGCGGAGCGCACTACAATTTTCCACAAACTCTGGTGTGGCTTTTATCTTGAAGTGAACTTGATTTATTCTGCTCTTGAAGGCACTTCTTGGAGTCTGCCATGTTTCGGGAATTGACATTCACCTGGATAAAGAAATTCGGCGTCCCCGGGTTTTCACCTTGCAGCATCTTGCTTCAGCGCCCGGGGCGACTTCCTGATCGACTCTTGAGTTAGGATAAACCGTGAATCCCGGCTCACTTTTCAAGATTGCCTTGATACCAAATATTCACGCTCGCTGCTTCGACCTCCACGATCGCCAGCACGATCGGCCAGCTGGCAGCCTTCGGGAAGGAAGGATCGTCACGATCATCACTTGCAGGGAGCGCAAACATGTACCTGGAAATCCTGAAATTCTGGTTCGAGGAGATCGAACCGTCGCAATGGTGGAAAAAGGACGAGGATCTGGACCGGCTGATCATCAAGCGGTTTTCGGATATCCATCGCCGCGCAAGCCTGTGCGAACTGTTTGAGTGGCGTAAGGATGCGCACGGCAGGCTGGCGGAGGTGATTGTGCTCGATCAGTTTTCGCGGAACATGTTCAGGGGCTCTACCTTGTCATTCGCCCAGGATGCGCTGGCGCTTGCACTGGCACAGGAAGCAATTTCAGTTGGTGCAGACAAATCGTTGAGCCAGGCCGAGCGCAGCTTCCTCTACATGCCGTTCATGCACAGCGAGTCGCTGCAGATTCACGAAACCGCTGCCAAATTGTTTCTCGACAATGGCAACCCGAACAGTCTCGATTTCGAATTGAAGCATAAAGCGATCATTGA
>JBBRFZ010000159.1:0-4944 GCA_038241165.1 Burkholderiales bacterium
AGTCTCGCCCAGGCAAATGCGGCACAGAGCGATGCCAAAGCAGACTTTGAACGATTTTCCAACCTGTACAAGGAAGAGTCCATACCGAAGGTCCAATTCGATAAAATAAAATTGCAGTACAACATCGCCCAAAGTCAGGCAAATGCTGCCCAGGCAGGTTTGAATACCGCCGAGTCGCAATTGCGCTATGCGGAAGTGCGCTCCCCTATTAATGGCGTCGTGACGCAAAAGATGGCCAACAAAGGCGACCTTGCAGCACCGGGCAGACCGGTACTTGTAGTCGAAAACCCCGCCAAACTGATGGTTCAAACCTCGGTCAGCAACGAAACCTATTCACACCTGAAAATGGGCGGCAGCGCATCGGTTGAAATCGCGGGCAATACACTGCCGGGCAAGATCGTGAGGCTGGTTTCAGCCGCGGATGCGATGTCACATACTCATCTGGTGAAACTTGATGTGCCCGGTATCAAGGGATACAGCAGCGGCACTTTCGCCCGTGTGCGCTTCACTGTAGGCAGCAGACAAGGTATCAGCCTGCCCAAGGCAGCACTGCTTGAACGCGCGGGTATTTCCGGCGTATTCGTGGTCGATGCTGACGGTATCGCCCACTATCGCATGGTCAGGATTGGCAGTGAGCAGAATGACCTGATTGAAATCGAAGCCGGGCTCAATCCCGGAGAAAAAGTTGTGGTAAGCAACGCTGCCGGATTTGATTCGGGTGACCGGATCAATCAGACTGAAAGCAAGCAGCCATGAGCCCAGAATCAATGAGCGGGGCCAATCAACCCCTGAACTTTGCGGGGCGACTGGCGAAGACCTTCCTGACATCAAAGATTACCGCGATGATCATGCTGGCCATCACGCTGGTTGGTCTGGTCGCGGTGATGGTGACGCCGCGTGAATACAACCCGCAGATCGTCGTTCCTGCCGCCAATATCATCGTAGCCAAGCCGGGTGCAACAGCAGACGAGGTCGAGAACACCATCGTCAAGCCGCTCGAGGCGATCATGAACTCGCAGGCCGGTGTGAAACATACCTTCGGCTTCGCAGCCAACGACTATGGCGTGGTGACAGTACAGTTCGATGTCGGACAGGACCAGGAAAAGAGTCTGGTCAAGTTATATAACCAGTTGATGCAAAACATGGATCGCATGCCCCCTGGCGCAATGCAACCCATAGTCAAACCCATCAATGTCGACGATGTGCCCATCATGACGTTGACCCTCGCTTCAACCAAACAAAGCGACTACGAGTTACGTTATGTGGCATTGCATGTTTTGGAGCAATTGCGCAACATTCCGGGTGTTTCCTTTACCGAGCTCGTTGGTGGACGTCCTCGCGCGGTGAGCATCGACATCGATGCACAGAAACTGGCTGCCGCAGGACTTGCGCTTGACCAGGTCGATCGCATGTTGAATGCCACCAATATTTCCATGCCTGCGGGTGAATTGGTCGACAACAACAAGAATACCCCACTGCGCTTCAACGGTTTCCTCAAAAATGCCCGCGAAGTAGGCGACATCGTGCTGGGCGCCCCCAGAGGCCGTCCTGTATTCCTCAAGGATGTTGCACGTATCGTAGACGGGCCCGCTGAAGTGGATTCATCCTCACACTTCGCCTTCGGACCGGGCAAGCAGCACCCTGCTTTCAAGGGTGATGCACCGGCAGTCACCATCGCCATAGCGAAAAAGTCCGGCACCAACGCTGTAGTCGTCGCCAACGCGGTACTTGCCAAACTTGAAACGCTCAAGCGCGAAGCCATCCCGGAAGGTGTTAGCGTAACAGTCACTCGCGATGATGGTGCGAAGGCGAATAGCGCGGTCAATACACTGGTCGAACATCTGGGAATCGCCATCGCCTCGGTTGTCGTTGTTTTGCTTTTCTTTTTGGGCTGGCGTGAAGCGGCCATCGTGACCCTGACCGTGCCGTTGATCCTGTTTGTCGTGCTTACCATAGGCCTGGTTGCCGGCCAGACCATAAACCGTATCACGCTGTTCGCATTGATCCTGTCACTGGGTCTTTTGGTGGATGCCGCGATTGTGGTCGTGGAAAACATCCATCGCCATCTGCATCATGGCGGTGCCGCGAATTTTAAGGAAGCGCTTGTGCGCGCCACCAACGAGATCGGCAACCCGACCAACGTAGCCACGATTGCGGTCATCCTGGCGTTCATTCCGATGGCTTTCGTCACCGGGATGATGGGGCCTTTCATGCAACCCATCCCGTTCAACGTACCAGTCGCGATGATTGCATCGTTGCTGATCGCCTATATTGTGGTGCCATGGGCGGCAAACCTTATGCTCAAGGGCAAGGCATTGGCGGAACTGGAAAAATCACCCACAATGGAAGAACAGGACGCACAACCGCAAGATCCTTTGCACCGCGCCTATGTCCGTGTGATCACCCCATTTCTCAACAATAGCAAACGACGCAACTGGCTTTTTCTGATCGTTGTAGCCCTCCTGATGCTCGCGATGTTGCAGCCGTTATGGCAGTTCTTTCGCCCTTCTGGGATGAACGGACCGCTCAGTGCGCTGGGTGTGGAGCTGAAAATGCTGCCTAACGACAACACCAATACTTTCCTGCTTGAAGTTGACACCCCTGCGGGGACGGCTCTGGCACGTACAGACCAGGTTGCCCGAGCTGTGGGCGATGTCCTCGCGCATACTCAATATGTCGTCAATTACCAGACTTTTCTCGGTGTTACCGCAACAGTGGATTTTGCAGCGCTGGTCCGCGGTGACATCCTTAAACGCGGGGAAAATCTTGCCCAGATCCGTGTCAACCTTATCGACAAGCATGATCGCTCGGCAAGCTCGCACGAGATCGTATCGTCCCTGAATGAAACGCTGATGCAGGTCAGAAAGCGTTTCCCGGATACCCAGATCAAGCTGTATGAGACGCCGCCTGGGCCACCGGTACAATCACAAATCCTTGCAGAACTATATGGTCCTGATTACAACAAGCTGCGCGCAGCGGCAGCAGTTGTCAGGGAAGATTTCAACAATATCTATGGCATCATCAATACCGACGATTCGGTAACGACAGATGTGGAAAGTTATGAGATCCACGTTGATGCGGAAAAGGCTGCGCTGGCAGGCATTGCACCGGCACAGGTAGCCAAGTTGATACATGATTATGTAAGCGGCTTTTCGCTTGGCGCACTGCATATCGAGGATGCCAGAGAGCCAATCAACCTGACTGTGCGTCTGCCCCGCTCCGAGCGTCAATCGCCCGGCCAGATATTGTCTCTTTCGGTAGTCAATGCCATGGGCCAACAAGTTCCATTGTCATCGATCGCCACCATGAGCCGTGTGGTTGCCGCCAAACCAATCTATGACCGCGATCAGCATCAAGTCGTCATGGTCGGCGGCGAATTGCTGCGTTCCAGCCCGGTCTATGCCGTGCTCGCGCTGGACAAGATGCTGGACAACAAAACTGTGGCTGGTGAACATTTCACAACGGGCAATCTGAGATTCAACGAAGCCCAACCCAGTGACGTGACCAAATACCAGATTCTGTGGGGTGGTGAGATGCGACTTACCCTGGATGTGTTCCGCGATCTGGGGAGCGCCTTCATTGTGGCGCTGGTGCTGATATATCTGGTTCTGGTCGGCTATTACAAATCATTCATGATCCCCATGATTGTGATGGGCGCGATACCGCTGACCCTGGTCGGCGTCTTTCCCGGTCATTGGATCGCGCATCAGGCTTTCACGGCCACATCGATGATCGGTGTCATCGCGTTGGCAGGGATCGTGGTGCGAAACTCATTGCTCCTGATCGATTTCATTATTGAGCATGAAGCGCGCGGTTGCGGCGTGAAAGAAGCGGTGATCGAGGCCGGGGCGATCCGTTTCAGGCCGATACTGCTGACGGCACTGGCAATTATCCTGGGCTCTGCGATCATGGTTACCGATCCCGTGTTTGGAGGTCTGGCCGTGTCGCTTATATTCGGGACATTCGCCTCCACCGCTCTGACCCTGCTGGTAATCCCGTTGCTTTACTTCCTCTGGCGCCGTCGAACCTGCCCGGAATAAGTGACATAGCGCGATCCTGTTGTGTAAAAATAAGGATTGAACGAACACAGCTGTGATTGCTTGGTCAGGCGGCATTTTGGACTGTGGCGGTACCCGCCAATAGCAAATCAAACCGGCAAAAGAAACCCCGCTGCTTCGCGGGTTTTTTGTGTGATTTGGCGTCCCCAACGAGATTCGAACTCGTGTTACCGCCGTGAAAGGGCGATGTCCTAGGCCTCTAGACGATGGGGACTTTGACTTTTAATGCTCTTTTGGTGGAGATAAGCAGGATCGAACTGCTGACCTCTTGCATGCCATGCAAGCGCTCTCCCAGCTGAGCTATACCCCCGGTACCTCGAAAGAGCGCGCATTATAGTGATGCGGCCTATGCTTGTAAAGCCGATGTATTCCAATTTCAAAATATTTTAGGCGGATGGATGTATTTGGTTGCCAATGAAGTAAATTTATTCTATCCATAAATACAGCAAAATCACGGTCTGTCGTGCTTTATGTAACGCAAATTGTACAAAAGCGATATTTAGCCGATACATAAATAGATCATCATGCCGGTTTTGCAAGGTGATAATAAAGCCCTGGTCGATTTTAGCCCGCACGTTAAACAACCCGCACAGTACGATAAGTTCAATATGAAATGGTCGCCATGTTATCTATTTTGATGGTTGATGATGATGCCCAGATCCGCCAATTGCTAAGCGATTATCTGTCTGGCTTCGGCATGTCCGTTGTTGCCGTTGCCGACGGGAACGCGATGACCGAAGCGATGAAAAAGTCAACATTTGATCTCGTCATACTCGATCTGATGCTACCCGGGGAAGACGGCCTATCACTGTGCAGACGCTTGCGTGTCGAATCTGACATTCCTATCTTGATGCTCACCGCACGTGGTGAGGCGATGGACCGGGTG
>JBBRFZ010000160.1:0-4901 GCA_038241165.1 Burkholderiales bacterium
TCGCGTGGCACAACTCGTAGAATAGCCGTCATAAGTTTCTCCACCTAGAAGCACTGCATCATGCAATTGCCCGCAATTACGGCAACGCAGTTGATCAGATGCAGATAATAGATTCACTTTAACCGAAAAGCCTGTCTGAAGCAATTCCACCCACCCCTTGAAATAGCCAATCTTGCAAGACGCCGACCTTATTTCGTCTCTCCGAAATAAAGTTGCGCATCGAAATAAAATTCACATACAAAAACTTCGGATTGAGTCTCGCGTATATGCTCCCGCCCCAAAAACTCTAGGGTTCATACCCACAGCGGCGCAAAATACCACAATGAATTTCAAGTCTGTATGTCTTGTATTTTCCAAAACTTTATGCGCAGCAATTACTTTATATGCCAAAACATATATAAAAGTTGTATCTTTTTGTAATTGGCATCACCCGGCGCTTTTCATTATCATCTATGCTGGTAGCCGGAATGCACGAACAGAATGAATTCATTCATTTCTTGATCCGCTCGGAATACAAATGGCATCCGAGACAGAAACTGCGGTACATTGCTTATACAACAGGAAATTCTGTTCGAGAACTTGAACAAGTTTTCATTCTCCCATCTGCCGCGTTATTTGCAAAAATAGGAGCCCCTTAACAAGGTTAGCCATGAGCCCAACAAGCCGGACAGTTACATCTGAACAGGTAAATGCGGTCGTTGTGGATGCCTGCTCACAATCCAGCCACCTGTTGCATATTTTGCATGAGCTGCAACAACGGTTCCTGCATATCTCCGACGAAGCTGTCTGCAAAGTCGCTGCGCATCTGGGCTTACCGGTCAGCCAGGTGGAATCGGCAGTCGAATTCTATTCTTTCTTTTACAAATCACCGCGCGGTCGATACAACATCCTGCTCAGTAACTGCACCAGTTGCGGATACCAGGCCGGCGGCGAAAACCTGAAGCAAATGCTTGACCAACGTTTGGGTGTGGTTGCGGGCAAGACCCGAGCCGACGGATTGGTCAGCACAGGTGAAACCTCCTGCATCGGTATGTGTGACCACGGCCCGTCTTTACTGGCTAACGGCACACCGATCACCCGCCTTGATGCCACGAGGATCATGCAAATCGCCGACATGATTGAATCAGAGAAACCGCTTGCGGACTGGCCTGCCGAATGGTTCAGCATCGACGACAATATCCGCATCAGCAACTCGTTACTCAATAATGATTTTGTTGCAGGTGACGGTATGCGCGCGCTGCTGGCACGCGGTGCCGATGACACGCTGGCCGAGATCACACAGTCCGGGCTGCGCGGACGTGGCGGCGCGGGATTCAGTACCGGCATGAAATGGAAGTTCTGCCGCGAGGCCCAGGGTGATGCCCGTTATGTGGTCTGCAATGCCGACGAGGGTGAGCCCGGCACGTTCAAGGATCGCGTCCTGTGGCACAGCCATGCCGACGCGGTCTTCGAAGGAATGACGATTTGTGCCGCAGTGATCGGCGCAAAACAAGGATACCTCTATTTGCGCGGCGAGTACCGCTACCTGTTACCGCAACTGCAAGCGGTATTGGCGAACAGGCGCGAATCGGGCTTGCTGGGCAGCGACATACTCGGTCGATCCGGTTTCAATTTCGACATCGAGATCGTGGTCGGTGCCGGCGCCTACATCTGTGGCGAAGAATCGGCGCTGATCGAATCGCTGGAAGGCAAGCGAGGGATTCCGCGCAATCGCCCCCCATTTCCGGTGACGCATGGCTACCTTGGCAAACCGACCGTGGTCAACAATGTCGAGACATTTGCCGCCGCCGCGCATATCGCAATGCAAGGCAGCGCTTGGTTCAGGACAGTCGGTACGGAAATATCGGCGGGCAGCAAGATATTGAGCGTCAGCGGCGACTGTGCATCACCCGGCGTCTATGAATATCCGTTCGGCATCAGCATTCGTCAGGTGCTGGATGATTGCGGCGCGCAAGATGTGCAGGCAGTGCAAATCGGCGGCCCTGCCGGCACGCTGATCGGCAGCAATGATTTCCATCGCAAGCTTTGTTTCGAGGATCTATCCACCGGCGGGTCGTTCATGGTATTCGGCAAACAACATGACCTGTTGGCAATCATCCGGAATTTCGCGCGCTTCTTCGCCCATGAGAGTTGTGGCTTTTGTACGCCCTGCCGGGTCGGTACGACGCTGCTCAGGAAGGGCCTGGACAAGATCGCCGCCGGGCGAGGTACGCAATACGACCTCGATGAATTGAAGCGCATGGCTGCGCTGATCAAACGCCGTTCGCATTGCGGACTCGGGCAGACCGCATCGAATCATATCCTGGATGTGTTGCATCGCTTCCCGCACATCCTCGAGCAGCGCCTGGCGCTGAGCGATTTCGAACCCTATCTGGATCTGGACGCGGCACTGGAAGAAGCGCGACAGATCACGCATCGCGACGATGCGGCGGCGCATCTGGAATGAGGAAGATGGAATGAGCGCGGATATCAAACAGAATACGGCCACACCGAATACCATTTTCGTCGATGGGCAGGAGATCCCGTTCACGGCAGGCCAGACCATCATGGATGCGGCCTTTTCTGCCGACGTCTATATCCCACATCTTTGCCACCGCCCGGGGCTCACACCGCATGGCAGTTGCAAACTGTGCACGGTCGATATTCACAACCGGATCGCTGCTTCCAGTGTTTCGGATCGCAGGACGCAAACAAAATTTACGGTCGATGCCGACAGCCGTAGCGTGTCGGCCTGCACCACGCCCGCTGCGGCAGGACAACAGATCAGCAGCAACACGCCTGCACTGAACGAAGTGCGCAAGACCATCACGCAAATGCTGTTCATCGAGGGCAACCACCTGTGCCCCTCCTGCGAAAAATCCGGCGACTGCACGCTGCAGGCCGTGGCTTATCATCTGGGTATGCTGGACGGGCATTTCCCGCAGTTCTTTCCGCACCGCGAAGTGGATGCCTCGCATCCGACCGTGATGCTGGACCGCGACCGCTGCATACTCTGCGAACTATGCGTGCGCGCCAGCCGGGAAGTGGACGGCAAGAATGTGTTCGCCATCGCCGGACGGGGTACAGATGCGCACCTGATCGTGAATTCCCCCAGCGGCACGCTGGTGGACAGCGGTCTTGAAACCGGCGACATGGCGGTGCACATATGTCCGGTAGGCGCGATCCTGATCAAGGAGCACGGATATGAAGTGCCGATCGGACGGCGCACCTTCGACCTGCACCATGTCGGCGAAGCCGGTTTGGAAAAAGTCGTGCTGGCCAAAACGAGACATATCGATGAGTAAAATAAAAATTGCTACCACTTCACTGGCCGGCTGTTTCGGCTGCCACATATCCTTTCTCGACATGGATGAGCGGCTGGTAGAATTGCTTGAACATGTCGAGTTCGACCGATCGCCGCTGACCGACATCAAGCATTGCGGTCCGTGCGACATCGGCCTGGTCGAGGGCGGGTTGTGCAACGCGGACAACGTGCATGTGCTGCGCGAGTTCCGGGAAAACTGCAGGATACTGATCGCGGTCGGCGCCTGCGCGATCAACGGCGGCGTGCCCGCGATGCGCAATCATTTCAGTTTGCGTTCATGCCTGGAAGAATCCTTCCTGAACGGGGTCGGCGTGGAGAACCCGCAGATACCGGATGATGTGGAACTGCCATTGCTGCTCGACAAGGTGCGTCCCATCCATGAAGCGGTACATATCGATTATTACCTGCCGGGTTGCCCGCCGTCCCCCGACGAATTTCTCAGCGTGCTCGATGATCTGCTCGCAGGCCGCGAACCCGCGCTACCGAAAAAACTTATCCACTACGATTAGCCACCATGGAACAGAACGGAAATTCCACAACCAATCTAAGACGCGTCGCGATCGATCCCGTCTCGCGTGTCGAAGGGCATGGCAAGATCACGCTGATGCTGGATGCCGAAAACCATATCCACGAGGCGCGCCTGCACATCGTCGAATTCCGCGGCTTTGAGAAATTCATCCAGGGCCGTCCTTACTGGGAAGTGCCGTTCTTCGTGCAGCGCCTGTGCGGAATCTGTCCGGTCAGCCACCAGCTGGCGGCGGCCAAGGCGGTGGATCAACTGGTCGGTGTCGAGCAACTCACGCCGACAGCGTTCAAACTGCGCCGCCTGTTGCATTTCGGCCAGACCCTGCAATCGCACGCGCTGCATTTTTTCCACCTGTCGTCTCCCGACCTGCTGTTCGGTTTCGGCAGCGATCCGGCGCAGCGCAACATCGTCGGCGTGCTGGACAAATATCCCGAACTCGCTCTGAAAGGTGTGAAGCTGCGCAAGTTCGGACAGCAGATCATCGCGGCGATCTCCGGAAAGCGTATCCACGGCACGGCCACTGTGCCGGGCGGAATGAACAAGGCGCTCACCATTGCCGAACGCGAAATATTGCTGACCGACGTCAATGACATTCTGGCCTGGTGTCAGGACGCGGTAGCGCTGAATGAACAGATCCATACCGAACATGCCGAGCACCGCAGCTTTGCCGCGATCAACAGCAACTTCCTGAGCATGACAGGCAGCGGCGGAGAGCTGGAGCTGTATCACGGCGGTTTGCGCGCGCGTTCGGCAGATGGCGCAACAATTTTCGACCAGTTCGACTATCGCGGTTATCAATCCGTCATCCGCGAAGAAGTGCGCCCGTGGAGCTACATGAAGTTCCCCTACCTGATCGAACTGGGCAAGCAGCAAGGCTGGTATCGCGTCGGCCCGCTGGCACGCGTGAACAACTGCGATTCCATATCCACGCCGCTTGCGGAAGCGGCGCGCAAGCGCTTCAAGGAATTCGGCAACGGCGGTTTCGTGCACGACACACTGGCCTATCATTGGGCGCGCATGATCGAGGCATTGCATTGCGCCGAATCCATTCGGGATTTGCTGCACGATCCG
>JBBRFZ010000161.1:0-4771 GCA_038241165.1 Burkholderiales bacterium
AACAGGCTTCTCTGATGCGGCGTCAACTTTTCAAGTTCTGCCGCCAATACTTGGAATTCTTCGACTTTCATCGCAGCACCTATCTCATTGATTGGTATGATGATAGTATAGACCACTACTTAACAGTGACATAGCCTTTAAATTCAATTCTTTGTTCTCTCTGTGGTAAATGAATTGTCGTTTTTTGGATTTATCCCCCATGACCATTATTGAATCTCTCGACCACGAAGGGCGCGGTGTCGCGCATGTGGAAGGCAAGGCGATCTTAATCGAAGGTGCGCTACCCGGTGAAATCGTCGAATACTCGTCCTTCAAGAAAAAGCCCGGCTACGAACAGGCGACGGCGACGCGGATACTCAAGTCCAGTTTCATGCGGGTTTCCCCCCGCTGCGAATATTTCGGTCTTTGTGGCGGCTGCAGCATGCAGCACCTGGAGGCCGGCGCGCAGGTTGCTGCCAAGCAGCGGGTGCTGGAAGACGACCTGTGGCTCATCGGCAAGGTACGGGCTGAAGCCATTCTGCCAGCGATATACGGGCCCGCCTGGGGTTATCGCCACCGGGCGAGGATATCGGTCAAGTATGTGCGGAAAAAAGAGCGCGTGCTGATCGGCTTCCATGAGAAGCGCAGCAGCTTCATCGCCGACATGGAGCGCTGCGAAATTTTGCCGCCGCGCATTTCCGCGCTGCTTATGCCGTTGCGTGCGCTGGTTGAGCAGCTTTCCATCCGCGAGCGGCTGCCGCAGATTGAAATCGCCCTGGGCCAGGATGTGGATGTGCTGGTGCTGCGTATCCTCGACCCCCTGAGTGAGAGCGACGAATCTCTTCTTAAGGCCTTTGCGGACCTGCACCGGATCCAGTTTTTTCTCCAGTCCAAAGGTCCCGATACGGTTCATCCGTTTCACCCGCTGGATGTGCCGAAACTCAGCTACACTTTACCGGATTTCGGAATTGTCATGCCGTTCCGTCCTACCGAATTCACCCAGGTCAACCCAGACGTCAACCGTGTGCTGGTGCGGCGCGCGGTTGCCCTGCTCGACCCGCAACCGGGTGAGCGTATCGCCGATCTTTTTTGCGGGCTGGGTAATTTCAGTCTGCCGATTGCCCGGCGCGGTGCCGATGTGGTGGGGGTGGAAGGCAGCGCCGCGCTGGTGAGGCGGGCGCAGGCCAATGCCGATTACAACGGACTATCGGCTCGTGCGCACTTCGTCGAGGCGAATTTGTTCGAGGTGGATGCCGGCAGTCTGAAACAGTTAGGTTATTTCGACAAGATGTTGATAGACCCGCCGCGAGACGGTGCGGTAGAGGTGATCAAGTCGCTGACGGAAGAGGGGCCGAGGCGGATCGTCTACGTGTCGTGCAGTCCGGCGACGTTGGCGCGCGATGCCGATACGCTGGTGCACGACAAGGGTTATGCGCTGAAAGCAGCCGGGGTGGTCAACATGTTCCCGCACACAACCCACGTCGAATCTATTGCACTGTTTGAAAAATAAGCGGGTGAAAAGAAAAAGGGCGGCCAGGTGGCCGCCCTCTCGTGGCAACACGCTATGCTTAATCGCGTTCGCCGGTAAGCGCCATCAGCAGGGACAGCAGGTTGACGAACAGGTTGTAGATGTCGAGGTAAATCGCCAAGGTGGCCATGATGTAGTTGGTTTCCCCACCTGTAACGACACGACTGACATCAAACAGGATGAAGCCGGAGAAAATCAGCACCGCGACCGCCGAGATGGTCAGCTGCATCACCGGTATATGCAGGAACATGTTGGCGATCGAGGCAACGATCAGCAGAAGCAGCCCGATGAACAGAAACTTGCCCATGAAGCTGAAATCCTTCTTGGTAACCGTAGCGACGGTGGCCAGGCCGAAGAAGATGACGCCGGTGCCGCCTGCTGCCAGGCCGACCAGTTGCGCACCGTTCTTCAGGTGCAGCGCCACTTGCAGGATCGGTCCCAGCATCATGCCCATGAAGAAGGTGAGTGCCAGTAGCAGTGCCACGCCCAAGCCGTTGTCGCGGTTCTTGCTGATCCCCCAGAACAGGCCGAACATCACCGCCATCATGACGATGAAACCAAGAATCGGGCTTTGCGCCATGAACGAGAAATTCATGCTGATGCCGATCATCGCGCCGATCACCGTTGGAATCATGCTCAGGCCGAGCAGCATGTATGTGTTGCGCAAGACCTTGTTGGCCGAGAGTGCAGCCTCGGCGGTTGGAGACATTATTCGCAGTTCAGGTTGCATTGCATACTCCTAATTTACAAGAAAGACGGTGGTTAAGACTACGCAACTCAGGCAAAAGTTTCAAGCACTGGTCAATGCGGACGGCAAACGGTATCATGGCGGCCATTGGAAGGTTGGCCGAGTGGTTTAAGGCAGCAGTCTTGAAAACTGCCGTAGGGGTGACTCTACCGTGAGTTCGAATCTCACACCTTCCGCCAGGATTCCATTTCCCCTCTCGCCGCATCGGCCCAGTTATTGGGCGTTTCGTAGAGTCTTACCCGTTCCAGGCGAAGATCGTTGCCGTAGGTGTCGCAATAGGCCTGATCGAGAATGCGGAACGCTTTGGCAGCGAGGTTTTCCGCGGTGGGTACGCAGTCGAGGACGACGGTTTTATGACCCGCCTGCGATTGCAGAAAATCAACTACGACGGTGTCGCCCTCATACACAAGGAAGGCGTGATCCCAAGGTTCGATGACATGTTTCTGCGCTATGGCCTTCACATCGGAGTAGTCCATCACCATACCTTCATCCGGTGCGCCGGGCGTGACGATGAGCTTGCCTGACAAGGTAATCTCGATGGCATAGCGATGGCCGTGCAGATGGCGGCATTGGCTTTTATGCTGCGGGATGCGGTGGCCAGCGTCGAATTCGAGTCTGCGCGTAATCAGCATTTTGTTAAGGCGCCAAGGGTAAGGGACAGTTCCTGACGGATTATACCATTGCGCCGGTGTGTTTGCGGCTTGGGGGGCGAAGCCTTAAAATCGTGCGGATTATGGATGAAGTGCTTAATATTTACGATCACGACCGCGACAGCGCGGGGCTGACCTATGTCTATCCGGTAATCTCGCGCCGCGCCGGCGGCGTTTCCGTGGGCATTAACCTCAACACCAACAATGCCTGCAACTGGCGCTGCATATATTGCCAGGTGCCGGATCTCAAGCGTGGCAGCGCACCGGAAGTCGATCTGGAAAAGCTGGCAGGGGAACTGCGCGGCTTTCTGCATGAGTTGCTGCACGGTGATTTCATGCAACGGCGGGTGCCGGAGGGCGTGCGCAGGCTAAACGATATCGCTTTGTCCGGAAACGGAGAACCGACCAGTGCCAAGGATTTCGATCGGGTTGTCGGGTTGATCGGCGAAATCATGGCGGAATTTGACTTGGTCGGGAAGATCAAGCTGGTGCTGATTACCAACGGTAGTCTGGTTTCGCGCTCCAGGGTCAAGCAAGGATTGCGGCAAATGGCGCGGTTGGGCGGGGAGGTGTGGTTCAAGCTGGATAGCGCCACGCCGGACGGGCTACGCAGAATCAACGGTACGCGCCAAACCGTGCAAAAAATGCACGATAATTTGTGCGCGTCTGTATCATTGTGCCCGACCTGGGTGCAAACCTGTGTTTTCGCGCTCGACGGGAATTATCCTGCCGATGCCGAGCGGGAAGCATATTTAAATTTTATTGGTAGGATGCGTGCTGAGGATGTGCGGCTAGGCGGGGTGTTGCTATACGGCCTCGCGCGCCCTTCCATGCAGCCTGAGGCGGCGCGTTTGTCCACACTGCCTAGAGCGTGGATGTCGAATTTTGCAGCCGAGATCGAGGCGCTGGGCGTTACGGTCAAGCTGAATGCCTAAGGACGGAGCTGGCTTAGGCTTCCTTCGGTTTGTTGCGTATGGCTTTTTTAATGCTTTTGTATAAATCAGGGTGCTGGCTCTTCAAGAAGTCGATGACTTCAAAATCTTCTTTTTTAACCCGGCTCAAGTCGAGCTGCTCCACATGCACCAGGCGCAGCAACTCCCTCACTGGCTTCGGCATGTTGCGGCCGCTTTCATAGCGGGAGCCACCGCTTTGCGTCACGCCGATCTGAGTCCAGAATTCCTGCTGGTTCAGTCCGAGTCTGCGCCGAATTTCACGGGGGTTAAGGATTTTTTCAAAAAGTTTCATCATGTTGTCATTCTATACCAATAAAATTCCTAGTGTAATATAGGGAGAAGCTGTAGGTTACAGTTTCGAAAACCCCTGATATAGGTCAAGTGAATTTTAACATGGCTGTTTGGATTTATGCACATGTTTTATGATGCAAAGCCATCAAAAGCTATCCTGAATGCTCGTCATCTTTCCCCGATTGCATTAAAATAATAAATTTTTTACAGGTGTTCAATGGCACTGATTGTTCAGAAATATGGCGGCACGTCGGTCGGCAACCCCGAGCGCATCAAGAATGTTGCGCAGCGTGTAGCAAAATTCAAAATGCTTGGCCATCAGGTTGTGGTTGTGGTCTCCGCCATGAGCGGTGAGACCAACCGCCTGATCGCGCTGTCCAAGGAAATTCAAGCCAATCCTGATCCGCGGGAAATGGATGTGCTGGTTGCAACCGGCGAGCAAGTGACGATCGCGTTGCTGTCCATGGCACTGATGGAGCTGGGATTGAAAGCCAGGAGCTATACCGGCTCCCAGGTCAAGATCGTCACCGATAGCGCCCACACCAAGGCGCGCATCCTCGATATTGAAGAAAAAAACATGCGCGCCGATCTGGATGCGGGTTATGTGGTTGTCGTGGCGGGC
>JBBRFZ010000162.1:0-4758 GCA_038241165.1 Burkholderiales bacterium
ACTGTTATTTTCACCGGCAACACTCGGAACACTCACGCTACAGAACCATCTGGTCATGTCACCGATGACGCGCAATCGTGCCACCGGCAACATCCCCAATCAGCTCATGGCTGAATATTACGCCCAGCGGGTTACTGCAGGGCTCATCATCACCGAGGGCACCTCGCCTTCCCCAAATGGCCTGGGCTATCCGCGCATACCGGGCATCTTTTCCGCCGCGCAGATCGCAGGCTGGAAACTGGTTACCGATGCGGTGCATGCCAAGGGTGCAAAAATGTTCATGCAATTCATGCATTGCGGCCGTATCGCCCACCCGCTAAATCTGCCTGAAGGCGTACGCGTGCTCGGACCGTCCGCAGTGGCCGCCGTAGGCGACATGTACACCGATGCGGAAGGCATGAAGCCGAATGCCACGCCACAGGCAATGACCGAAGCGGATATCAAGACCGCCATAGCGGAACACGCCCAGGCCGCGAAGAATGCGATTGCAGCAGGGTTCGACGGCGTCGAATTACACGGGGCAAACGGATATCTTCTTGAACAGTTTATCCGGCCGAATTCAAATCAGCGCACCGATCAGTACGGTGGTTCGATTGAAAACCGCGCGCGCTTCGTGCTGGAAGTCGCCGATGCGGTCATCGAAGCGATCGGCAAGGACAAGGTCGGCATGCGCCTGTCACCATACGGGGTGTTCAACGACATGCTGCTGTATGACGGAATGGAAGCTGATTACACCTATCTGGCACAACAACTGAGTGCGCGCGGACTGGTCTACATCCATCTGGTCGACCACTCGCCGATGGGTGCGCCACCGGTGCCTGATTCGATCAAGAACATGTTCCGCAACACGTTCAAGGGCAAACTGATCCTTTCCGGTGGTTACGATGCCGTGCGTGCCGAGAGCGACCTGGCCGCAGGCAAATGTGACCTGATTGCCGTGGGAAGGCCATTCCTCGCCAACCCTGATCTGGTTGCGCGCTGGAAAACGAATGCGGCCGTGAATGCGCCCGACATGGACACCTTCTATACGCCGGGGGAGAAGGGATACACGGATTACCCGGCGCTGGGCTGAAACTGGTTAACCAGTCAGCTGATTGCAGCTGACCATGATCAGGTGGGGACGAAGTGGGAACCAGGCGGGTGTCGTAGCCGGCCTGGTCACATCGCTGCAGTTCTATCAGTGTTTCTCCAGCGCATCGTTGATCGCCGCCGCGAAGTTTTCATACGGCAACGCGCCAACCACCAAACGTCCCTCGACAGAATCACCCGCAGACTTTCCGACGATGAAGGTCGGGGTTCCGGTGATGCCCAGTGATTGGGCATATTTGGCTTCACCTGCAATCTCCTTAAGATGTTTGCCATCGGCCATGCATTTCTTGAAGGTATCTGCATTGAGCGCGAGATCCTTCGTCGCATAACCGGTCAATGAATCCGCATCAAGCCTGTTCTGGTTTTTGAACAGCAGATCCTTCATCTCCCAGAACTTGCCCTGATCTCCGGCACAGTGCGCAGCCTGGGCGGCTTTCATCGCATGGGGATGCAATCCCTCCAACGGCAGGTCGCGCAAGATCAAACGCATCTTGCCGGTGTCGATAAAGTTCTTCTTTATTTCCGGAAAGGTATTGGCCTCGAACCGGCCGCAAAACGGACACTGGTAATCGGTAAACTCCACCATCGTTACTGGCGCATCTTTTTTTCCAAGCACGTATATCGCATCGCCCTTGAACGTCAGGTTTTCCGGCATGCGCTGTGTCGGCGGTGCCGGCTGTTGCTGTCTTGCCAGCAACAGTTTGATCTCGCGCAACTCTTTCAGTATTGCGTCACCCTGATCCCTGGTCATCGGCGCGGCCACAGCTGTCCCGCTGACAGTGACGATGATTGCACTCAATATTGTTACCAGATAATTCTTCATGATTTTCCTTGATAATTATTTTAGGTTAACTGAAATCCGGAACAGGCTTTTTGCACATTATATGCTTGAAAGTGTTACTGCCCCAACCCGTCAGACATCAAATTGCAAACGTGCCAGACGTGCATAAAGGCCGCTCTGTTTGCGCAGGTCTTCCGGAGTTCCGGTTTCGACGATGCGGCCGTGTTCCATCACCACGATACGGTCTACCTTCTGTACCGTGGCCAGCCGGTGCGCGATGATCAGCGTGGTACGTCCCTGCATCGCGGCATTCAATCCCTGCTGCACCAGTATCTCCGATTCCGCATCCAGCGCGCTGGTGGCTTCGTCCAACAGCAACAGCGGCGCATTCTTCAGCATCGCGCGCGCGATGGCGATGCGCTGGCGCTGTCCTCCGGATAAGCGGGTGCCGCGCTCGCCCAGAAATGTCCCGTAACCGTCGGGCAAACGGTTGATGAACTCATCCACCAACGCTGCCCTGGCGGCGGCCATCACCTCTGCATCGCTGGCAGCCGGCCGACCATAGCGGATATTCTCCAGCGCATTGGCGGAAAATATCACCGGGTCCTGCGGCACAATCGCTATCCTGCTGCGCAGTTCGTGCAGGGTAAGCTGGCGGATGTCCTGCCCGTTGAGGCGGATGACGCCGTCCGAGACATCGTAAAAGCGCAGCAGCAACTGGAACAATGTGGTCTTGCCCGCGCCTGAAGGTCCGACCAGCGCGATACTTTCCCCGGTCGCTATATCAAGGTTAATGTCGTCCAGTGCGGCGGTCTCCGGGCGCGCCGGATAATGAAAGCTGACCTGCTCAAAGCGGATCGCAGCCTGTACAGGTTCCGGTAACAGTTGTGGCGCGGCCACTTCGGCGATGGCGGATTCCGCCTTCAGCAATTCCAGCAGACGCTCGATCGCTCCCGCCGCGCGCATCACGTCGCCCCACACTTCCGCCATGGTGCCCACACCGCCCGCCACCAACGCCGCGTACAGCACGAACGAAGCCAGTTGTCCGCCGGTCATGCTGCCTTCCCGCACCTGGTTCGCGCCGACCCACAGCACGAAGATGATGGTTCCCATCACCGCGATGATGATCAGCGCGGTCAGCGCTGCGCGCACACGGGTGCGCCGGATCGCTGTGACAAAACTCGTTTCCGCGCGATCAGCAAAACGTCCCGATTCATAGCGCTCCCGGGTATAGGCCTGCACGGTCGGCACTGCATTCAGTATCTCGCCTGCCAGCGCCGAGGCATCGGCAATCTTGTCCTGGGATTCGCGCGAAAGTTTCTTTACTTTGCGTCCGATGATGAAGATGGGTAGTGCCAGCAATGCCATCAGGCCGAGGTTCAGCGAGAACAAATAAAAGCTGGTCACCGCCAGCATGATCATGCCGCCGATGAACTGGAACAGGCTGCGCAAACCCATCGAGATAGAACTGCCGATCACGGTCTGGACCAGCGTGGTGTCCCCGGTCAGCCTCGACAGCACCTCGCCGGTCTGCAATGTTTCAAAGAACTGCGGCGATTGTTTCAACACCCGCTCATATACCGCGCTGCGCAAATTCGCCGTGACCCGTTCGCCCACCCAACTCACGGTGTAAAAGCGCGCCGACACGGCCAGCGCCCACAGGCTGGCCAACCCGAACAGCAAAGCGAAATGGCCATTCATACTCAACGTGTGCAACAACCCGCCGGCTGTGTTGACACGTTGCCCGAAACCGAAATCGATCAGATCGCGAAAGGCCAGCGGCACCATCAGTATCGTGCCCGAACCCAGGCACAACAATATGAAAGCCAGCGCCAGCCGCCCGCGATACGGGCGCAGGAAAGGCCACAGGTCCCGCAACGAGGACAGGCGTTTGGTGGCTACAGGCAGGGCTGGCGTGGCGATAGTTATTCCTTAATCGTTAAAAATCCCATACTTCTTTATACCTGATCTCAGTTTTGCCGCTTTAACCATTAAGTATTTCAAAGACTGCATGATACCTTGTGTCGGGAAACAACCCTGATCGAACAAAAAAAGTTTCACTTTTTCCTTTACGGGATTATCATCTGCGCGCGTTGAGCCTTGCTATTCATGCAGGCTCAGCGGGAATGCCGTTACATCGCAACACCCGTTGCATATTTCACATACCGTCACTACCAGGAGAATGATCATGGCCAAAGGACAACAACGCAAGAGCAAGGAAGCAAAGAAACCCAAGAAGCAGCCGGTACCTGCCGCGATCAGCGGCACAATCTAAGCCGTTTGGTTCAGTAAACCCCTGTCAACTTTCAGGGGTCTTCGATCATGCCGAAACGAACCACTCCCGACCACGCAAGGCTGGACCGCGTGGTTGCCGAAGCGCGCCGCCACAGCAGCGAACGCGAAGCGACCTACCGCGAGCGGGCACTCAAACTGTTTCCGTGGATCTGCGGGCGCTGCGGACGCGAGTTTTCCGGTGCGCGCCTGCGCGAACTGACGGTCCACCACAAAGACCACAATCACGATAACAATCCTCCCGACGGCAGCAACTGGGAACTACTGTGCCTGTATTGCCACGACAACGAGCACATGCGTTTGCTGGAAGAGCAGTCCCGGCCGGGCAACCGCGACAACACCTCAAATGCGGCAACCCATAATCCGTTTGCCGACCTGCAGGCACTGCTGAAGAGCAAGCGTTAATCCAAAATATTCCATTGGGGATTTTTCAAAAATACCCGGTACGTCTACATAGCTTGTATCTTCAACGTAGGAGCCCGATTTAACCAGCCATTTATCCATCGTTTTTTGATGGATTATAACCAGCGACTTGGCGAGCGCTGTTTGCTCGCTTAGTCGAATGGCTAGAAGTTCTATCAGTGGAATGGCTATGC
>JBBRFZ010000163.1:0-4690 GCA_038241165.1 Burkholderiales bacterium
CCTTTGTCCTGCAAGCGGCAGACCAGGGTGCGGCGCGGGCGGTAAGCGACTTCGCTGTGGGTAATGACGCCCTGTACCTGCACCGTTTCACCGGCCTGCACTGTGGCAATCGGTGCAAGATGTGTCTCGTCCTCGTAGCGCAACGGTAGATGCAGCAACAGATCGGCGCGGTGATGGATACCGAGCTTGGCGAGTTTGCTCAGGGTGCCGGGGGAAATTTTGGTTGCTTGCACAGTAGCCTACTCCGGTTCCAATTCGAAGGTGAAACAAGGCGGCGAGGACGCCAACGCAGTATTGCCGATGAAGCGGAATCAGTCCTGGGTGACCAGAACGGCATCCATCTCCACCAGCGCGCCATGCGGCAACTCTGCCACACCCACAGAGGCGCGGGCCGGATAGGGCTGGCGAAAGTAGCCGGACATGATCTCGTTGACCTTGGCGGAGTTCTTAAGGTCGGTGAGATACACGTTGAGTTTCACCAGATCGTTGAAACTGCTGTCGGCTGCACTCGCCACCGAGCGCAAGTTCTGAAACACACGATGAATCTGATCTTCAATACCTTCAGCCATCTGCATGGTGATCGGGTCCAGCCCGATCTGGCCGGACAGGTATACTGTTTCACCGACGCACACCGCCTGGGAATAGGTACCGATCGCGGCGGGCGCATCGGGGGTTTGGATGATTTTTCTGATTGTCATGGCGCACTCCTTCAAATAAATCCGCGCATGAATGGCGCGGACAGACAGATTGCGCCCATTATAGCCGCTTAAGGGTTGGCCTTAAGTGATGACGGTGGGCTTTTCGCGCCCGGTCCGCTCGCGCAATTCGGATATCTGCGCAGCGATGTCGATCAGCGCGGCCAGCAACTGTTGCGCGTCCAGGTGATGTTTGGAAACATCGGGTTCGAAGGATTCCAGATAGATGCGCAGCGTCGCACCCCCGGTGCCGGTACCGGAAAGGCGGAACACGATACGCGAGCCGTCGGTGAAGATGATGCGCACTCCCTGACCGGTGCTGACGCTGCCGTCCACCGGATCGGTATAGCTGAAGTCGTCGCACATCTTTACCTGCAGCTGCCCGAACTGCTTGCCCTTGAGTTCGGCAAAACTGTCATGCAACAATTTCATCACGCCGTTGGCCGCATCGGCGGGAATGTCCTCGTAGTCGTGGCGAGAATACACATTGCGTCCGAAATGCGCCCAGTGCTCCATCAATATCGCTTCCACAGACTGTTTGCGCACCGCGAGTATGTTCAGCCAGAACAGCACCGCCCACAATCCGTCTTTCTCGCGGATGTGGTCGGAGCCGGTGCCGAAGCTTTCTTCACCGCACAGGGTGACCTTGCCCGCATCCATCAGGTTGCCGAAAAACTTCCAGCCGGTAGGCGTTTCATAACAGGGAATGCCGAGTTCCTTGGCGACACGGTCTGCCGCGGCACTGGTCGGCATCGAGCGTGCAATACCCGCCAGTCTCTTCCGGTAGCCCGGTACCAGATGCGCGTTCGCGGCGAGTACCGCGAGGCTGTCGGACGGGGTGACAAAAAAACGGTTGCCCAGGATCATGTTGCGGTCACCGTCGCCGTCGGAGGCCGCGCCAAAATCGGGAGCATCATCGCCGTACAATATCCCGACCAGTTCATGCGCATAGGTCAGATTGGGATCGGGATGGCCGCCGCCGAAATCCGGCAACGGCACCGCGTTCATCACGCTGTCCGCCGGAGCGCCCAGGCGGTTCACCAGTATCTCTTGTGCATACGGGCCGGTGACCGCGTGCATCGCGTCGAACCTGATTCTGAATCCATTGTTGAACAGGGAACGGATCGCCGCAAAATCGAACAGTGTTTCCATCAACTCGGCGTAGGCTTCAACCGGATCGATCACCGACACCGTCATGGCACCCATCTCGTAATCGCCCGTTCTGTCCAGTTCGATAGCTTGTGCATTTTCTGGCGCATCGACGATTTGATATCGGGAGATTTTCTTGCTTGCCGTGAAGATCGCTTCCGTGACCGTCTCGGTCGCCGGACCGCCGTTGTTGCCATTGTATTTGATGCCGAAATCACCCTCCGACCCGCCCGGATTGTGGCTGGCGGAAAGGATGATGCCGCCATGTGTGCTGTATTTGCGGATGAGGCAGGAGGCGGCAGGCGTCGAAAGAATGCCGCCCATGCCGACCAGCACGCGCGCGAACCCGTTGGCCGCTGCCATTTTCAGAATGATCTGGATCGCCTCACGGTTGTAATAGCGTCCGTCACCGCCCAGCACCAGCGTCGCATCGTGCGGGATGGCGATGGTATCGAAAATGGACTGAACGAAATTTTCCAGGTAGCGGGCCTGTTTAAAGACCGGCACGCGTTTGCGTAATCCCGAGGTGCCCGGTTTTTGATCGGTAAAAGGGGTGGTTGCAATCTTGCGAATCTGCATTCTCGTTCCTTCCTTGACTGTTTATTTTCAATTGTATCTTACCATCGCCGGATGGAAATCCGCTCTGCACAAACCCCGAACGAGCCGGGATCGCCGTAACCCCGGATCACTCTCCGATCTTCATGTCTGTTGACGCCCCACCACCCGGCGATTACATTCGCTGCAACCACCAACCACATCATCGATTTCCAGCCAAAATGGACAATATTGCAGCGCTCATTCTGGCGCTCTCCCTGGCTTCCGCTTTCCCATCCGCTGCACGGGCGGTAGAAATCGCGCCTTTCACCGGCCACCGCTACGGGGGCAGCTTCGTGGATGCCAACACACTGTCCGGGTTCGAACTTGCGGATGCAACCAGCTTTGGGTTGTTGCTCGACTTTGATTCGGAACCGGACAAGCAGATCGAAATATTCCTGAGCCGCCAGGACACGCAACTGACCACAGCAGGAACCTTCACGGGCAATCCGTTGTTCGAGCTCAGCATCGACTACTACCACATCGGCGGACTGTACCTGTTGCCGGCCGACGGGCTGATGCATCCCTTCGTGTCGGGCACGATCGGCTTGACGCGTATGATTCCGAAACGTTCCGACCTCAACACTGAAAATCGGCTGTCGCTCTCGCTCGGCGGCGGCGCAAAATTTTTCTTCTCCAAAAGCGTAGGGTTGCGATTCGATGTGCGCGGTATCTACACCATGCTGAATGCCGACACCGCCGTATTCTGCTCGGGTGGATGCACCATCAAGGTTCGCAGCAACGGCTTCGTGCAAGTGGAGGCAGGTGCGGCGTTGCTGATGCGCTTTTGAGCCGGCAAATATCCGGCACTCACGGATGACCCTGTTGGCCCCGGGACTATTGACTCCCTTCCATCCCCGTGATTACATTGGCATCCGTAGCCGGTCAAAATTCTGTGGCTTTAATCCAACGGGACTTCATGATATGAAAATAATCGCAGCCCTATTCGCAACATTCGCCTTGTTCCCCGCCATTTCATCCGCATCCCAGGATACTGATGCGATGAAAGCAAACAAGCCTTCGGCAGCAGAAGCCCGGACATCCGGCAGCCGCGTGTATGCGGTAAACGGCGAAGTGTACGTCACGCGCGGAAAGAATCCCGCCCATCGCGTTGTCAAAAGCGAACCGATTTCATCCAATACGCTGATCGAGACCGGGAGTGGCAGCACCGCACTGCTGAAATTCAAGGACGGCGAGACAGTCACCATTCAAGCCAATTCAATTTTCAATGTGCGCGAATATCGCTACGACACCGAAAAAATCGGAAATAGCAATATCGTTTTCTCGATGTTCCAGGGCGGAATGCGCTTCATCACCGGATTGATAGGTCAGCACAGTAAACAGGCATTCAGGCTGTCGACACCGAACGCGACCATTGGAATACGCGGGACCGATTTCATGGTAGCCATGGCCGGCAAATCAATGTATAGCCAGGTGCTGAAGGGAAAGATAGCCATGACGAATGGCGCCGGCATAAAAGTTGTCAGCGCAGGCCATACCGCTGTTGTGGCATCTTCCACCTCATTGGCTTCATTGGTTTCTCCTTTGGCAGTACCTGCGGGCACATTCGGCGAACTGCTGGCTATCCCGGTCGAGCCTTCCGCAATCCCGGCACCTGTTCCTGAACCCGTGCCCGCACCCGTTGCCGCAGTCCCCGCGACCGCAGCTTCGGCTGGCATCGCGACCGGAGCCATGGCAGGAATGGCAGCCGGTGAGTCGGAACCATCCACCGACCAAGCAGCACCTCCCGTTGAGGCTATGCCGGCAGCCAGTCCGGAAATATCACCCGAACCCTCCACCCCGGCTGACAAAAATTCCATGGGCACGAACAGCCGATCCGACCTGGCCGTGGTTGTCAAGATCGGCTCGTTGGGAATGGGTGCCGAACTGGATCTGGGCCTCACCGACAGCCTGGGCGCACGCATTGGACTCAATGCATTCAACTATAACTACAATACAACGTCGAGCTCGGTCGACTATGACTTCAAGCTGCAGATGCAGACGGTCAGCGCATTGGCAGACTGGTATCCGTTCCAGGGCAGCTTCCGTACCAGCGCAGGTTTGATGTACAACAACAACAAGGTCAGCCTGGGCGGACTGCCCACCGGCGGAACCTACACCATCAACGGCACGACCTACAGCTCGACTGATGTCGGTTCGCTGCAGGGCGACATGTCATTCAACAAGGTTGCACCCTATATCGGGATAGGTTGGGGCAACCCGGCGGCGAGGGACAAGGGCTGGGGCATGAC
>JBBRFZ010000164.1:0-4579 GCA_038241165.1 Burkholderiales bacterium
GGCTAGTGCTTACCTCTGAACCGGCTTCTGAACCTTTACTTCCACCACTACGCGGCGGTTGGGTTGCAGGCATTCAACCAGTTTCCTGTTCTTGCCGCTGACCTTGCCTTTTACCTTATCGCAGGAAACAACCGGCTCGGATTCACCTTTGGCAGCGGTTTCTATGCGCTTTTCTTCAACGCCTTGTGCAACCAGGTAATCCTTCACAGCATCCGCACGACGCTGAGATAGCTTTTGATTGTAGGCATTGTTGCCGATGCGGTCGGCGTGGCCGGTCACCAGTACCACTTCAACCTGCGGATATTCCTTCATCTTGCCAACAACTTCAGCGTCCAGCTTTTTCTTGCCGTCAGCGTGTATGGCTGATTTGTTAAAGTCAAACAGCGTGTCAGCTTGCAGGGTGATGGGAACGAAAGCCGCTTTTTCCGGGCCGACAACAGGAACAGGTGCAGCAGCGGGCGCTTCTGCGGGTGTCTTGGCTTCCGCCATTTCTGGCTCGGCTTTCTTTACCAGATCCGGATCGCATTCCGCAATCGCCATGGCCGGCGTCCAGTAGCCGGTTCTCCAGCATTCGTTGTAGTTGTTCTTGACCAGATTGCCGCGGGTATCGGTCAGATAACCTTGCTTGGTGATGTCATCTGCGGAAGCAATGCCCGCTGCGGTTAAGGAAGCAATGGCAAGCAGATTGAGAATGAGTCGTGAAGCTTTCATGTGTTCCCCTTTGTTAATCATGCGTAGTCTGAAACTATAAATCCGGCGCACAGCGGGCCGCCGGCAATGACATTAAGGGTCAGTAGCGGGATACGCGGTCGTTCTCGATGCGGACCCGGTCTCCGACCCGCAAGTCGTTAATGCTTTGCTGCGTCACGGCTTGATACCCCCCGTTCTCAAGCCGCACCCGTATACGATAGGCATCTTGCTGTTTATTGCTCTTTTCTATCTGGTGGCCCGCCATGGCACCACCGACCACACCGGCCACGGTCGCGACATCCTTGCCGGTGCCGCCACCGACTTGATGTCCGAGCACTCCGCCTACGACACCGCCGATGACCGCACCCGCACCGATACCGCTGCCGCCTATCCCGTCGCCGCTGCCACGAATGATCTCGATTGCGTCAACCACACCATAAGTAGCGCCGGAATAAGATGACGAGGATGACTCGGGGCGTGTATCGGTATTCGCGCAGCCGCTCATCAGGGCGGCTGCGGTGAGAAAAGTTGCGATAACTATTTGGGGCGTTTTCATAAAACCTCCTGAATGAATGATCGAAGCTTAGTCGAAAACTACAACACCGTCTGTGCGGTGCCGTACACAATTCCGACTATGCTCTATACTGGATTTTGGCCACTGGTTCTTCTTAACCGTCTTCATAAAGGGCTGCGCTTTTTTGAAGCGGGAGGCTCATATGTCTGCCTTGCATGCACCACGACAAAACCACCTTCTCGCCGCACTGCCCGCGGCTGAATACGAGCACTTGCCTCCCCATCTTGAACTGGTCCAGATGCGGCTCGGCGACGTTCTTTACGAGCACGGGGGTGAGTTGCGTTACGTCTATTTCCCCACCAGCGCCATCGTTTCCCTGCACTACGTCACGAAGAGCGGCGCATCAGCCGAAATCGCCGGGGTCGGCAACGAGGGCATGATCGGGGTCGCCGTCTTCACGGGAGGCGAAACCACGCCCAATCTAGCCGTCGTGCAGTGCGCGGGCTATGCCTATCGGCTGAAGTCGCAGTTGCTGATGCAGGAATTCAATCGTGCCGGGGGGCGCCGTTCCGGCGCATTGCAACATTTGTTGCTGCGTTACACCCAGGCGCTGATGACACAGATGTCACAGACCGCAATCTGTAATCGGCATCATTCGCTGGAGCAGCAACTGTGCCGCTACCTGCTGCAAAGTCTCGACCGATCGGCCTCGAATGAATTGACCATGACGCAGGAATTGATTGCCGGCATGCTCGGCGTGCGTCGCGAAGGCGTCACGGAGGCCGCCGGGAAATTGCAGCACGCTGGGTCTATCAGTTACAGCCGTGGTCATATCACGGTGCTTGACCGGTCTGGATTGGAGACACAGGCCTGCGAGTGCTACCAGGTGGTCAAAACGGAATTCGATCGCCTGCTCCCCCGATGTGACTGACACGCAAGCCGTTGAGGCCAGTTTGCATGCGCACATAGCAGCCCCCTCGCGGGGCGGGAAGCGCGCTACTGCATCACGCCCCCCCGTACCAGATGAAGTGAAGTATCGGATTGCGCCTTGATTGTGTGATCGGCCTTAGAGCCTACTGAGCCACCTGCTGACGCTGATACTCCCTGCGTTTCATTTCGAGGTAATCATCCCGTTCTACCTCATGCAGTTGGCGCGCGTACTGGTCAGTGGCGTTATACCAATAACGTAATCGCTTCTCCAACTGATCCTTGGGCGGTGTGGTCAACGCGGCAAGATAAGCATCGATAGCCAGGTAATAGCGCATGGTATTGCGTTCCACCACGCCGCGCACCCCTTGAATGTAAGTAGGCTGGCCATTGGGCAGTTTTCCCGTGACGGTAAACCCGACCTTGTCCCTGCCGATTGTTGCCAGGTAGACTTGCATGGCAAGGCGGCCGGTTACACCAAAGGCATAAGAATAGGTGACATGCAAAAAGGTGCGCCCCTCTTTAACCTGCGTGGCTTCAATCCAGATGTGATAGTCGTGGGTGCTCAAGGGTCCGTCCTCGGCATTGAGTTCCAGTGCGAAATAATCCGGCGTCGTGATCACCCCGCGATAGTTGAACTCGAGACGATAAGCATCCGCCAGCGGCTGATAGTATTTCCTGCCGAGATTTACTGAGAGGACAGTGCCGGTCTTGTTGCCGGAAGCATGGCAGTATTTGACATTCATGTGCAGTATCAACACATCGCACCAATGCGCCGGGTTGTTGAGCGCCGCGTTAACGGTGGCAAACGGATAATCGACCACGGCGTAGATTTCGCCCTTCAAATCGGTCGAGGATTCCACAGAGTCAAGATAGAGCGCACGTTGAAACTGATTGTTCAGTAGCTGCTTGCCCAATTCCGTGTACTTGGCGCGTAGCGGTGCAGCGGACATCTCCGGCTCGGTGGCAACAGACATCCCGGCTCCAAACCAACCACTGCAGATAAGCACAAAAACTGGCATCCATCGCAATGACCTTGCCTTGAATGCCTGGCTCAAACGCATACACTCTATCCTCATTGCAAAAACCCAGTTTGGGGCCAGTGTGCCCACAAACACGCCGCCCTTTCCTTGATGCGGGCACCGATCGAACGATTTCTCCACGCTTCGAGCGTAACGAGTTTGGACGATTCCAGGCCTTTCTCGAACAGGACCTGCATTTGCACACCGAAATCCTGCCCCAGCATGACTGCATAGATTTCGTAGTTGTTGAGGAAACTACGCCAGTCGAGATTGGTTGAGCCTACGGTTGAACCTTAAGCGGACCCCTCCGTCAAGACAATAATCAGCCGAGTTTAAGAGAGTAAGCTTTCACACCCAGTGGCACGGCGCAGCCCCGGTTTTGCTTCTGACTTTGTTTCCTGGTGATTTTCTTTTCGCGCAGTGAATTTATCCACTATCGTTGCGCCGCCACCAGCTGCTGCCCGGTAGACCACATCCTGTGTTCTGTAGTCCAGCGATTGGTGCGTTTCCCCCGCGTTGTAGAACACAAAGTATTCCGTCAGCCCCGGCAGCAATTCCGGCAAGGTGGCGTAGCCTTGTTACGCCAATCAGGAGGAACCGATTCTACTTGCGCACAAAAAGCAGGATCACTCCCGCCACCATCGCCCCCACCCCGGCCCAGACGGGGATGTTTACTGTCTGCGTGTCCTTGACCGACAGCTCTATCGGACCCAGCTTGGCCTGATGCGTTTCCTTGGTGTAAGTGAAACCGCCATACGCCAAAGCCAGGCCGCCGGCCACGATCAGCACGACTGCCAACATCTTGATTGCGTCCATCTCACCTTCCCCGCTAGAGATACACTTGCATTGGCGACGGGGAAGCCGGGTAAAACAGAAACCGTGAACATCCGGATCGCTTTACCCAACCACCTCGCTGCATAGAAAAATCCCAGGGCGCGTTATCGTGGCGAACTTTTTTCTCAACTGTGGCGACGTCGACTAAATCCAAGTCCCGCGAGTCCGAGTCCCAGCAGCGCCAGCGTGGCTGGCTCGGGAACGGAACCGCTGTAGCCGCCGCTGCCGTAGTCGCTGCGGCTGGTGTCGCCGGTGTCGTTAGCGTAAGCGATGCAATCGTTGGAGATGGTGTTGGTATCCATGGTCACCGCAGCATTGAGCGCGATGGCCCTGCCGCAGAGAATCTTTGCGGTGGTATCCAGAGTGATGCTCTGATCCGCGAGAATATTTCCTGCGAACGCCGTGCTGGTGCCCAGCGTCGCGGAGGTGCCGACCTGCCAATACACGCCGTAATCTGCACCGAGAACGCCATTGACCACGTTGACAGACGAGTTGCTTGCGGTCGTGAGCGTGGTCCCGATCTGAAACACCCAGAGTGCATCGAGATTGTTTTGGGCGTCTAGATAGAGACCGTTCGTCAACTGAGCCGACG
>JBBRFZ010000165.1:0-4563 GCA_038241165.1 Burkholderiales bacterium
CGGTATCAATTCCGCTGCAGGTACTCTTGGTTGCGGCAGAGCAGCCAGCAGAATCTCTGCATCAACGTTCAAAATCTTCGCATAACTGCGAACAAAACCGCGCAAGAATGCGGCCTCGGGCAGGCTCTTGAAATCATCCGCTTCGAGAGCCTCTATTTGTCGAGGTGCGAACTTGGTCTGTGCAGCAACATCCGCCACGCTCAAACCAAGTTGTTCGCGTGCTTCGCGCAACATAACTCCCGGCGAATTCTGGGGTGTCGCGGCAGGATTACCCTGCTCTGTATTATTTTCCGGAAGCTGTTCCATTATTCACCATGTATCAGCATTTGAGTTTCACGCGCATCGGGAAATCGATTACGCAATTGCATGGCATAACTGGCTTCCGAGTTGCGATCACCAATCTTGCGATTGATCCTTACACCCAGCCAAAGTTGCTCCGCTGTAAGATTGTCGGATTTTTGGGAGAGATCCGCAAAATATTTTTTGGCCGAAAAGTAGTCGGCATTTGAGTAGCTCAAATCTGCCAGCGCAAACAGGGCCTGTGTCGATCCCGGTTCGACCTGCAGCGCTTTTCGCAGGAAATCCTCGGCATCCTTGGTGTTGCCGGCCTTTCTGGAGCACAGACCGGCATTCAAATAAGCGAGGCCCGGCGTCGTATACAAAGGATTTTTCAATGCTGCCATAAACTGCGGGATCGCTTCCTTCGCCCTGTCATGCTGGCACAGGAACCATCCATAGTTGTTATGAGTGTCGGAGTTCGTGTCATCAAGATCGAGGCTATGCTTGAAATCTCTCTCGGCATCCTTGTCCTCGCGCAGTGCCATATTTACCAAACCGCGCACGTTGTATGCAGGCGCATAGCTGCTGTCGGCGTTCAAAGCTTGTTTCAACTCATCCAGTGCGATGCCGAGCTGGGCACGCTGATAGTACAGGCCCGCCAATTCGGTATGCACTTTGGCACTTTTGAAAGCGTGCGAAGAGTTATCGGAAGTTGTGCTGCAGGCCGCCAGCAAGGCCAGCGAAAAAAACATGATAATCAATCTGTTCACGGTGCACCTCGTAATAAACATTTACACAACTCCAACAGAGCGTTGCAGATTTCGCTTGGTTTTATCCAGAACCTGTCCGGCCAACTGCCCGCACGCAGCGGCGATATCATCGCCGCGGGTCTTGCGCGTGGTGGTCACGATACCTGCCTGCATCAGCACATCGCGGAAACGCTGAATCGCTTCCGGTCTGGAGCGGCGATAATCGGTCTGCGGGAAAGGGTTGAACGGGATCAGGTTGAACTTGCAGGGCACATCGCGCACCAGCTTCACCAACTCATGCGCCTGTTGCACCGAATCATTCACGCCTTCCAGCATCACATATTCAAAGGTGATGAAATCGCGCGGAGCGCGTTGAAGATAACGCCGACACGCTGAAAGCAATTCTTTGAGCGGATATTTCTGGTTGATCGGCACCAGTTCGTCGCGCAATTTGTCATTCGGCGCATGCAGTGAAACCGCCAGCGCTACCGGGCATTCTTCGCGCAATCTGTCCATTGCAGGCACGATGCCGGAAGTGGATACCGTGACACGCCTGCGTGACAACCCATAAGCCCGGTCGTCCAGCATCAATCGCAGTGCGCTCACCGTGTTGTCGAAATTCAGCAACGGCTCACCCATGCCCATCATTACCACATTGCTGATCTTCCAGTTGCCATCGGCATCCTTGCCGAGCTGATGATTCGCCCACCACAATTGGCCGATAATCTCAGCCACGCTGAGGTTGCGGTTGAAACCCTGCTTGCCGGTCGAGCAGAAGGAACAGTTCAGCGCGCAACCCGCCTGGCTGGAAATGCACAGGGTCCCGCGGGGGCGCACCGTAGCGCGGGACGAGGGCCCCGCGAAGCGGGATCGGTCAGTGGAGGTAATGCCGGCGACCGTATCTCCATCCTCCAAGCCAGCAGCAGAACTTTCTTGGTCGCCCACGGGAATATATACCGCTTCAACGGCATTCCCTGTACCAACGTTCAGCAGCCACTTGCGGGTACCGTCGTCGGACAATTCTTCGCGCATCACCTCAGGCGGGGTAATGCAGGCGCATTGCGCGAGCTTGTCACGCAAGCTGGCAGCGATATCGGTCATCGCGGCAAAATCAGGCTCCCCGACCCTGTAGACCCAGCGCATCAACTGGCGCGCACGAAACGGCTTCTCGCCCATTTCAATGAAATAGCCGGCAAGTGCGTGCGCATCAAAATCAAGGAGGTTTTGCTGCATCGTATGCAATTAGCGTGAATGGATATTCTTCTTCGGGAAGAAGTAGGCAATTTCGATTGCGCCATTTTCAGCCGAATCCGAACCATGCACCGCGTTGGCGTCGATGCTGTCGGCAAAATCGGCGCGTATCGTGCCTTTGTCGGCCTTCTTCGGGTCGGTTGCGCCCATCAGGTCGCGGTTTTTCAGTACTGCATTTTCGCCTTCCAGCACCTGTATCATCACTGGTCCGGAGATCATGAATTTAACCAGGTCATTAAAAAACGGGCGGGCACGGTGCACGGCGTAAAAGTCTTCCGCTTCCGTCCGGGTCAGGTGACGCATCTGTGCGGCGACGATCTTCAGCCCGGCTTTTTCAAAACGGGTGTAGATCTGGCCGATGACATTCTTTGCAACTGCATCTGGTTTGATAATCGACAGGGTACGTTCAACAGCCATGCTACTTTCTCCAAACATATAATAGTTAATAAAAAACGGGATGGCATTCTATCAGGGTTTGCACGCGCTGTCGCAGTCGGTGCCGGTCATTTTGTGCACCGGCAACGGCATTGAAATAGCGACTTATGAGGTGAATCCGGGCATTCCAGGCAAAAATCCCCGAAACAGATTTAGTTGAACAACAGATTGGGCAGAAACAGCGTGATCTGGGGTATGTAGGTGACAATCGCAAGGAAAACCAGCAGCACCATCAGCCAGGGCAAAGCTGCCCGGGTTACCTGCACGATACTCATGCCGGTAATGCCGCTGGTCACGAACAGATTCAGTCCCACCGGTGGCGTGACCATACCGATCTCCATATTAACCACCATGATGACACCGAGGTGTATCGGGTCGATACCCAGATGCTTCGCGATCGGAAAGAAGATCGGAGCCAGAATCAGGATGATGCCGGTCGGCTCCATGAAATTTCCCGCGATAAGCAGGATGATATTCACCACCAGCAGGAACATCCAGGGTGCCATGCCGACGGCGACAATTTGCTCGGCAATGGTTTGCTGAATGCGCTCGGTGGTCAGTACATGGGCGAACAACATCGCGTTGGCAATGATAAACATCAGCATGACCGTGGTGCGGCTTGCATCCACAAACACTTGGGGCACCTGGTGGAATTTCAAATCCCGGTAGATGAATATGGTGACGAAAACCGCATATACAGCCGATACGGCTGCCGCCTCTGTGGGCGTGAACACCCCGCCGTAAATTCCGCCCATAATGATGACCAGCAAAGCCAGCCCCCACATTGATTTCCTGAATTTGGAAAGCACTTCACCCAGACTTGCACGCGGAGTCAGAGGCAAATTCAGTTTCTTGACCCGCCAATGTACGGCCACCATCAGCATCAGGCTCAGCAGAATTCCGGGAAGCACGCCCGCCATGAACATGCGGCCGACCGACACATCGGTCACCGCCGCATACACCACCATCACGATGGATGGGGGAATAAGAATACCCAGTGTGCCCGCATTGCAGATCACGCCCGCAGCAAATTCCTGCGGGTAACCGTTGCGCACCATGCCGGCGATGACGATGGAACCTACCGCAACAACCGTGGCCGGGCTGGAGCCCGACACGGCGGCGAACAGCATGCAGGCCAGGATGGACGCGATCGCCAGACCACCGCGCAGATGCCCTACCGCTGCGATCGCAAAATCGACCATGCGCCTGGCGACCCCTCCGGTGGACATCAGCGCGCCGGCTAGAATGAAAAACGGGATCGCCAGCAGCGTATAGTGTTCGCTGGTTTCATAGAGTTTGACGGTCAATGATGCCAGGGAATCCTGGGCAAAGAACACTATGGTCAGCAGGCTCGACAGACCCAGACTGATAGCGATCGGCATACCAATCAGCATGAAAAAGAACAGGCTGCTGAAGAGGAAAATGGTGTTCACTTATTTTCCTCCATCGCCTTCAATTTGAGCGCCTCTTCGACCTCGTCAGCAAGATGCAAGCGGTCTGATTTTCCGGTCACCAGATTGAACAGTACCGGCAAAAATCGCAGTGCCAGCAGGGTAAACCCAATCGGCAGAATCGCGCGCGCGATCCATATCTTCATCGGCAAGTCGTCCATCTCTATACCCACGGCTTTCATCTTCAACACATAGATCATGGAACCGTAGATCACTAGTCCAGCATACAGCAGACAGAGCAGCACGGCCAGAATCGAAGTGATACGGCGCGGCTTGGGCGGCAACAGTTTAACGACAGCATCCACCCCGATATGCGCTCCCACCCTGACCCCATAAGAGATTCCGATGAATATCATGCCGGCGAACATCACCGTGTTGAATTGCAAAGCCCATGTAAA
>JBBRFZ010000166.1:0-4552 GCA_038241165.1 Burkholderiales bacterium
GATTTCCAATTGGTCATCTCGTATAACCCGGGCTATCAAAGCCTGATGAAGGATTTGAAACAATCCACCAAACAGCGTTTTGGCGCGTTGGATTTCAACTATCCGGCCCATGATGTGGAAACGGAAATCGTCACGCATGAAAGCAAAATCAGCGCGGAAATTGCAAGCAAGCTGGTGTCGATAGCCGAGCGTGCTCGCAATCTCAAGGGCCACGGTCTGGATGAAGGAATTTCCACGCGTATGCTGATTTACGCGGGCAATCTGATCGCTAAAGGTGTTGAGTCCAAAGCAGCGTGCCGTGTGGCGTTGGTGAGGCCGATCACAGATGATCCGGACATGCGCGATGCTCTGGATGCGGCAGTGACGACATTTTTCTGATTCAAGCTGATTCCGATTTCATTTCGAAGGTGAAACAAGACGGCGACGAGCGAGCGACGAAGACAGTGCATATAGCACGGCTGGAAGCGAGCGACCTGCTTGCAGGTTCTTGTCCTCTACGCAGCGACAGCGTAGTGGGGGGAGAAGCCAACGCAGTATCACCGATGCAATCGAATTGGAATAAATCACACTTAACATCCGGGAAAATAATATGACACTCTCGTTGGAACATCATACCGAGTTGCTCGAGGACCTGGGTTCGCATGCTGCCGAGATTTTGCAGTCATCCTGGTATGAAGCTACACGCGTGTTCGGTCCACAGGGATTGGAAAATTACGTGCAGGGCGCGCGCTCACTCAAAAGTCTGGGTCGAGGGAGCGAGTTGGTTATAACCTTTATAGAAAGTGCGCCCAGCATCGCCAAAGAAATCGGTGAAGATTCGGTTGTGGATCTGCTGGACACCGTGATGGCGCTTGCCTCAAAAACCAGCGGCGCGGTGCTGCAGGCCATTATCGCTTCCGCGCCAACTGCGGCCAAACGCCTGGGCGATGCGACGTTGTTTGGCTCTTATCTGCAATTGGTCAATACCCTGCTTAACCAGGTTCCGCGCGGATTGCGGCCCATGATGGAAAATATCGAGGTGTTGCTGGGACAACTGGCCCTGGGTGGTTTGCGGCGCTGGGCGATCTGGGGTGCGCACGCGCACCGTACCAACTTCGAGGAGCAGATCAGTTACTTTAGCCTGAAATCCAAAGAGTCGCTGGCTATGCTGCAGAAAGAACGCAAAGGCACGCTGTTTGTAGATGTGCAAAGGCGTATCAATATGTATTTGCGCGCATTGTGGGCGCGTGATTTCTTTATGCGGCCCACCAGCGGCGACTTTGAAGCACGTGAAGGTTACAAACCTTTTATAGAAGATTACTTTCTGCACCTCCCGGATGCGTTTGATGATTATGAAGGTGTGCCCGGCCTTGAGCTGTATAGGGCCACGGCGGCACATTGTGCCGCGCATCTGGTGTATACCAGGGTGCCGATCTCTGCCGAGGCGCTTAATCCCATGCAGATGGCGGTGATCAGTGTCATTGAGGATGCACGTGTTGAATCCTTGTCGATACAAGCTTTCCCCGGGCTCAAGCAGATATGGGCCAGGCTGCATACCGTACAAGCCGGACAGGCTGAAACAGCAGGCGATTATCTGAACCGTTTGGCGCGTGCATTGCTGGACAGCGATTTCAAGGACGACGACCCGTGGATAGCCCAGGGCCGCAGCTTGTTCGCACAGGCAGCAGAACGCATGACGGATAACACGATTTCCTGGGAAATCGGTGTGACATTGGCACATGAACTATTGCAGAAGCGTATTGCCTACAATCCGCGCACAGATTTGCTGAGTGCACCCTATCGTGATGACAATCGCTATTTCTGGGAATTCGAAGAATTCGATTTCAATAAGTCCCAGTCTGCGGGCTTTGAGAACATCAAGCAGGTTCGCAAGCACGTGTCGGTGATGGAATTCGTCAATGAGATAGATTGCGAAACGGCCGGTGATGATGCCCAGGAAATCTGGATCATGCCGGAAGAATTCTTTCCCTATGAAGACAACGGCGTCAGCTACAACGAATCCGAGGGCAAAGAACCTGCTTCAGAGCCCCACCACTATGCAGAATGGGATTATCAGATTCAGCTGGAACGTCCTGCCTGGGCAACGGTGCAGGAAAAAAGGTCCAAGGCAGGTGATTTGCAGATCATCGACCAAATCACGGCGGACAACAAGCAGATTGCTTCCCGCCTGAAATTTTTGCTGGATGCGATGCAACCGCAGGGCGTACAGCGCATCCGCAAGCTGGAAGACGGCGATGAAATCGACATCAATGCCGCGATCAGCAGCATGATAGATTTCCGCATGGGCATCCAGCCCGACTCGCGCATCATGATGCGCTCGGTACGCAAGGTACGTGATATTTCGGTGATGGTTTTGCTGGATTTGTCCGAGTCCACCAATGAAAAGGTGCTGGGGCAGGATCAATCCGTGCTGGATCTGACGCGCCAGGCATGCGTATTACTGTCCGATGCGATCAATAAAATCGGTGATCCTTTTGCCATTCATGGTTTCTGTTCCGACGGACGGCACGATGTGGAGTACTATCGCTTCAAGGATTTCGAGCAACCGTACAACGAGTTGCCGAAATCGAGACTGGCCGGGATGACAGGTCAACTCTCTACCCGAATGGGCGCTGCCATTCGACACGCCACACATTATCTGAATAACCAAAGAACCAGCAAGAAGCTGCTGATGGTCATTACCGACGGTGAACCCGCAGACATTGATGTGCGCGATCCGCAGTATCTGCGCTACGATGCCAAGAAGTCAGTGGAAGATGCGGCCAGAAACGGAATTTCAACTTTCTGCATGACACTTGATCCCCGGGCAGATCAATATGTTTCAAGAATCTTCGGTGCGAAAAACTTTATGATCGTGGATCAAATTGCACGCTTACCGGAGAAGCTCCCTCTGTTGTATGCCGGATTAACGCGCTGATAATCAGAACTGCTACTGCTCAATGCTGGATTAATGAGGTATTAAAAATGGTACTTAAATATGCAGGCCTGAAAAACGATGAAAACTGCGGTATGACGCATTTTGGGCAAATGGTGAAAGATGGCTGGGTTTTCGGCCTGATTCCCGACACCGAGGACTGCACCGGCTGGGACAACGGACAAATGCAGAATCTCTACGACAAAATTTGTGCTGAATGGGAAAAGTACGCAAACTTGCCCAGCCTGTTACCGGATGAATTGAAAAAGCGCCATGCAAAGATTTATCAGGATGCTATTAGATATGCAAAAGCGAATGGATGGGATCCGGAACTGGGTGATGACGATTAACCGGCGCAGTGTTATTTCTGCCCGGGCGCGGGAAATTTGATCACGCGAGCGTTGCCGTCGATGCTGTTCTTGGCGGCGAATTCCTGCAGGGAACGAGCGAATTCAGCTTGCAACTGGTTCATCTGCTGTGCAGAACCGGGCCGGTAGAAACATGCGTCATAGGCCACCGGCTCTTCCAGCGAACTGCGCGCCTGGGGATGAAAATGGCGCCAGGCGATGTCCACCCAGCATTTGCGTACGCCGTCGAGGAAGATGATTTCCTCCGCATCAATGATCGCCAGGTATTGCATGGAACGGATCGGGACGAACAGGCAGTCACTGGGACTGCGTGTGAGCAGGGTATGCGCAAGGTTGTAGGTCGAGGCTGGCAGATAGCGCTGTTCGCTTGCCAGTTCGCGATCGCGGTAACAGGTGATTTCCATCGGCACTCCCGGTTTTGGATAAGCCTGCAACCATTATCCATGCTTCGAGCTGTTTTGAGGAGACGCCGCATGAAAGCAACAACCGAATACACCATTACAGGAACATCAGCATGAACAAATCCGTAGTCAAGAAACAAACCTCCCGCAAGGCCGCCAACAAGGTACTGGTCGGAATCCTGACCGGCAGTCCCAACGATCTGCCCACCGTGGTCAAGGTACGCGACACACTTACCGAATTGGGTATTGCCAGCGAGATCGTGGTGGCCTCCGCACATCGCACGCCTGACAAGGTCCTGGCCTATCTTGATCGCGCGCACCGGGAAGGAGTACAGGTGCTGATCGGCTGTGCCGGCGTGGCCGCCCACCTGGCGGGCGTCATTGCGGGCCACACTCGCCTGCCGGTGATCGGCCTGCCGCTTTCTGGCGGCGTGATGTCGGGACTGGATGCCCTGCTCTCCACAGTGCAGATGCCGCCGGGTGTACCCGTTGCCACGGTCGCAGTGGACGGTGCAAAGAACGCGGCCATGCTGGCGGCACGCATCCTCGCGCTGAAATTCCCCGAGATCAATGATGCACTGGATGTCGCGGCAAAAAAAGAACGCGCGCGCTACGACCAGACTGCCGATGAGGCCCTGGAAAAATTCAAAGCGCACAAACCGAAATGAAAAACCGGAAGTGAAAAGCCAGAATTAAAATAAGAGAAACCCATGCCACTCGTTCACCTATCCGACATGATCAGCCACGCATCCCGGCACAACTATGCTGTGGGCGCATTCGGCGTGAACAACCTGCACTTTCTCGAAGGCATCATGCAGGCAGCGGAGAACCGCCGCGCGCCGGTGGTGCTGAATCTGATCGCACCCCAT
>JBBRFZ010000167.1:0-4549 GCA_038241165.1 Burkholderiales bacterium
GGGTTGCTTCTTGGCGGAAGAATTTTTGATTTCATGCATCTTGGTTGATTTCGGTTATCGACTGCCTTTTTGTAACTCAGCTTGCACCGGTCGCACGCTTATCCATACTGCGGTCATACATTTCCGCGAAGGCGTCTTCAAGCACTCTCGTCAATTTTTCAGCATCGCACAAGGGACTATCTGCAAGCAACGCTCGCTGCTTTTTCCTGAGTGATCTGCGTCCTTCCACATCCTGCGCCAGTGCTGTGACGATCGCGACATATTCGTCGTCATCGCGGGCGATCCATTCCGGTTTGTCAAGCGCCTTGAGTATGGTGCTCGCCATTCTCCCGCCCACCCAGTTTCCCTCCAACGCAACCAGCGGCACACCCATCCACAAGGCATCGAATGCGGTCGTCTCGCTGTTGAGCGGGATCGCATCCAGCGCGATATCCAGCCTGTCGTACAACATCATATGCGAACGCCAGTCGGGAACGGACGCGACAAACTCAACTCGCTCTGCGACGACACCATGACGGCCCAATTCCGTCCGGATACGTTCCTGAACGGCAGGGTCTTTGGCCATACGGTCTTTCAACAGCAATCTGGATTTCGGGATCGCGTTCATGACTTTTGCCCAGAGCCGCAGCGCTTCCCCGCGAACCTTGGTCAGATTATTGAATGATCCCAGCCAGATCGTTCCATCCGGACTCGGCACCCACTGACTCTCCGGCAACGCAGGGTCGCCCTTGTATGCCAGCCGCAAACGCGGCAAGCGCCAGATGCGCTCGCAGAAGTGCGTGTCGTAAGCGGCAGGCAACAGAACCGTATCCGAGATGTACCAGTCCATTTCCGACAGGCCGGTGGTACCGTGATAGCCGATGTAATGGCATTGCACCGGTGCCGCGCGGCGGGCAAATATGCCCATCCAATAGCCCCTCATATGCCCCGTGGTATCAATGAGGACATCGATATGCTCGGCCCGGATCAGGTCGGCCGCCTGCGCGTCGGAAAGTCCGACCAGGCTTTGATATTTATCGGCAAATTCCCTGATCCTGGCTGCTCGCGGTTCCGTACGAATGGCTGTTGGAAACAAGCTGACATGGAAGCGGCTGCGGTCCAGTTGTTCTAGTATCGGCTGTAGAAATTCCGCCACAGCATGCTGCCCTAATTCTGCGGATACCATACCCAACTTTAATTTCCTCCCGGCACGCGGCGGATGATCGAACCTCCGGTCACGCGCGGCGCAGCGCTCGCTTTCGCTGAGCGCGATTATTTCCCAATTCGCGGCAAGCTTGCATTCCGCTTCCGGCGATATGTCGCGGGTAAACGCGTGCATATAAAGCATGTTGCTATAGGCATCGACATAGTCCGGCTTGATCTCCAATGCCCTGAGGAAGCTCGCCAGCGCAGCATCGAGTTGACCAAGCGCGTTCAGTGCAATGCCTAGGTTGTTGTGTGCAAAGGCATAGTCGGGCTTACACTCGATGGCCTTGCGATAACTGATCAGAGCGTCATCGAGCTGTCCAATCTCTTTCAGGAGATTACCCAAATTGTTGTGAGCCTCGGCGAAATTGGGCTCGCACTGCAGCGTGAGCCGGTAACTTGCCTGCGCAGCGGCGATCTGACCGAGTTCCTTGAGCACGATACCCAGATTGTTGTGTGCCCCGGCGAAATCGGGTTTGAGCTTGATTGCTCGACGGCAACTGGCCTCCGCTGCTTCAAGGTGCCCTAGCTGTTTCAGGAGATTACCCAGATTGTTATGTGCTTCAACGAAATTAGGATTGATCTGCACAGCCCGCTGGAAGCCAGGCAGCGCATCTTGCAATCGACCGGCCTCTTGCAACACGCTGCCCAAATTGTTGTGAGCAATAGCCGAATTCGGATTGAGCTCCACGACCCGACGGCAACTAGCCTCCGCAGCATCGAATTGCCCGAGCTGTTTCAATACGTAGGCAAGATTGCTGTGAGCGTCTGCAAAATCTGGTCTGAGTGAGATTGCACGGCGGTAGCTGGTCGCTGCTTCTTCGAACCGGCCTGCATTTTTCATCGCCTTGCCGAGGTTGTAATGCGCCTGTGGATCGTCGGGGAGCAGTTGGGCCGCCATTTTTGATGCCTGCAGTGCATCCTTGCCTTGCAACTGCAGGGCACCGCCCAGCAGTTTCCACCCAAAGCCAAAATCCGAGTATCGTTCGAGCAGTGCGCATGTCCGGCTCTCTACTTCTGAGTATTGCCGAGCGTTATACAGGGCAAGCAGTGATTTCACTTCTGCAGTAGACGGTTGTGGTTGTCGCTTCATTCTGGATTGGCAGGATTCATGCGGAGAGGACTAGTTCAGTTGTGGGGATTGGTAAAGGTGCATGAAATGCAGCTGTCAGTTTAGCTTATTGGGTCAAAGTCGAAGTTTACTTAAATTCCAGAATCCGGACAGAGGAAAGTTATTCAGAAAATATATTGAACGGCTGTAATTGGCACGAAGCGGTATCCTGAGCTAATTATTGCGATACCTGAAAGCTGCCGATCGTCAATGATTGCAATTGGGACAGAACAGTCCGTCAGGTCCGCATTGCAACCTCTGCTTCACACCCAATACCCGACACAGAGAAAAAGAACTCTTCCAACACTTTCAGTAAATGGCTTGCGGATTCAGGGGTGGGGGTGCTGCTCCAGCAACTCGATCCAATGTTTGACCGGCACATCGCTTGCGCCGGCCAGATGCATCTGGCAGCCGACATTCGCGGTGACGATGACCTCAGGCTGACCGTGGTTGAGCGAGGCCAACTTGTTGTCGAGCAACTGCTGGGACAATACCGGTTGTGTCAGGGTGTATGTGCCGGCTGCACCGCAGCACAGATGGCTGTCGGCGACCGGGGTCAGTTCATAACCGCAACGCCGCAGGATTGCTTCCACCGTCCCGCTGAGTTTCTGGCCGTGCTGCAAGGTGCAGGAGGAGTGGTAGGCGACGCGCATGCCGCGACCGAGGTTCGCGAACGCAACGTGTGCTTCGTTGTCCTTCTCACCTGAAATGCTTTCCCTGGAAATGATTTCCCCAGGAATAATCTCCCCGGAAATAATTTCCGAGATGTCGCGGGTCAGCGCGCTGATGCGCGCTGCTTTCGCAGCATATGCGGCATCGTCCTTCAATGCATGGCCGTAATCTTTTACCATCAGCCCGCAACCGCTGGCCGTCATCACGATGGCCTCGGCACCGCTTTCGACATGTGGCCACCATGCGTCGATGTTGCGGCGCATCATCGCGCGCGCACCGGCCGGATCGGACAGGTGCTGGTTCAATGCGCCGCAGCATCCAGTACCCGGTGCGCTGATCAGCGAGATGCCGAGACGATCAAGCACGCGCACTGCGGCTGCGTTGGTGTTGGGCGTGCCCAGCGGCTGGACGCAACCATCCAGCACCAGCATGCGCCGTGCGTGGGATGTTAGCGGTGGTGCTGTCGCAGCGGCGACCTGCTTGGCGGGAATCTTTTTTCTGAGCTGCGCCGGCAGCAGCGGACTGAACATGCGTCCCAGCGTCAATGCAACCGACATGCGCGCGGTGTAGGGGATGACCGCGAGCATCGCTTTGCGCATCAGCTTTTCGGCGAGCGGGCGCGGTGCCAGCTCATCGATCTTCTCGCGGCCGATATCGATCAGGCGTCCATAGCGCACGCCGGACGGACAGGTGGTCTCGCAGGAGCGGCAGGTCAGGCAGCGATCCAGATGCAAACGGGTCTTGTCGCTGGCCTGTTCGTTCTCCAGCATTTCCTTGATGAGATAGATCCTGCCGCGCGGGCCATCCAGTTCCGAACCGAGCAACTGATAGGTGGGGCAGGTCGCAGTGCAGAAACCGCAATGCACGCAGCTGCGCAGGATGGCATCGGCTTCGGCGATATCGGGATTCTTCAGTAGTTCGGCAGAGATCGTGGTTTGCATATCAGAGTTCGGTGTATAGACGACCGCGATTAAAAATGTTCTCCGGATCGATGCCGGCCTTGATGCGTTTATGCAGGGTCAGTAGCGGTGCCGGGAGGGCCTGGAATTTTTCTTCTGACGGTCTGTTGCCGCGATAGACCGAAACATGACCGCCATACGCCGCGACGCGATGGCGTACCGAAGCGACGTCTTCGTTGCTGAACAGCCAGCGCTGCGCGCCGCCCCAGTCCAGTAGCCAGGAGCCATCGATGTTCAATGGCGGTGTCGCGGGTTTGACCACCACGCGATACAGCGTGCCACTCTTTTTGAAAAACGGCAGCTGATGTTCTTTCAGGGCATGCCAGAAGGCGTCCGCATCCGCTACCACTTCACCCGCTATCTTGGTGCGCGCTTCCCTGACCGCCTGCGCGCTGCCCGAGATGCGTACATAGCAGCGTTCGCCGTGATAGCAGGCGCCGTCCACCGGATAGGGTTTGCCCAGCAGTCCACTCATGATCGACACCGCTTCGGCCGCGCTGCACTCGCTTGCGACGGTGATGCTGGCGGGCGGGCGTGGCAACACTTTCAGGCTGATCTCCAGCAGCACGCCCAGCGTGCCATAGGCGCCGACCATCAGGCGCGAGACGTCGTAGCCCGCGAC
>JBBRFZ010000168.1:0-4342 GCA_038241165.1 Burkholderiales bacterium
TGCCCGAGCGCCTGATCGCGCAGCACCCCCCCGAACATCGTGGTGACAGCCGTCTGTTGCATGCGCATGACGGTGTGCTGGCGGATCGGTCATTTGCTGATCTGCTGCAGTTGATCGGGCCGAACGATGTGCTGGTACTGAATGACACGCGCGTGATCAAGGCAAGGTTGTTCGGTGAAAAAGAAAGTGGAGGCAAAATCGAGGTGCTGGTCGAGCGCGTGCTGGATGCGCATGAGGTGTTGGCGCAGGTGCGAGCCAGCCATGCGCCCAAGGCCGGCAGCTGGATGAATCTGGCAAACGAATTGCAGGTCGAGGTACTGGGGCGCGAGGGCGAATTCTTTCGCTTGCGTTTTGCCGGTGCAGAAAACGTGCTGGATTTGCTGGAACGGCATGGCCGGCTACCGTTGCCTCCATACATCACTCACGCGGCTGACGGTGAAGACGAGCAGCGTTATCAGACCGTATTTGCCAGCGTGGCGGGTGCGGTCGCCGCGCCCACGGCCGGGCTACATTTCGATGAGGCGATGCTGCAAGCGTTGCGCGACCGGGGTGTGCGGATCGCCTTTGTGACCCTGCATGTCGGAGCGGGTACCTTCCAGCCGGTTCGTGCCGAACATATACACGAGCATGCCATGCACAGTGAACGTTACGAGGTTCCCCGGGCTACGCTGGATGCTGTCGTGCAGGCGCGTGCCCGGGGCGGGCGGGTGATCGCAGCCGGGACCACCAGCTTGCGCGCGTTGGAGAGTGCGGCTGCGGCAGGAGAGCTGCTTGCCGGATGGAACGAAACCAGCATCTTTATCGTGCCGGGATACCGCTTCAGGGTGGTGGATGTGCTGCTCACCAATTTTCACCTGCCCAGGTCCACGTTGTTGATGCTGGTGTGCGCGTTTGGCGGGATGGATGAAATGCTGGCGGCCTACCGCCACGCGGTTGAGAAGGAGTATCGCTTCTTCAGTTACGGGGATGCGATGTTGATCGAAAGAAAGCCATGAAATTCACCCTGCTTGGAACCGACGGACCTGCCCGGCGCGGCACGCTTGAACTAGCCCACGGCAGTGTGGAAATGCCTGCCTTCATGCCGGTCGGAACCTATGGCACGGTCAAGGCGATGTCGCCGCTCGAACTGCGCGAGATCGGCGCACAGATCGTGCTGGGCAACACCTTCCATCTGTGGCTGCGCCCCGGGCTGGAGGTGATCGAAGCGCACGGCGGACTACACCGCTTCATGGGATGGGACGGCCCGATCCTGACCGATTCCGGGGGGTTTCAGGTGTTCAGCCTGGGGGCACTGCGCAAGATCAGCGAGGAAGGGGTGAAGTTCCAGTCCCCGGTCAACGGCGACAAGTGTTTCCTGTCGCCGGAAGAATCGATGCGCATCCAGCGCGTGCTGAACGCCGACATCGTGATGATCTTCGACTAGTGCACGCCGTATCCGGCCGACGAAACGATGGCAGGGGAATCGATGCGCCTGTCGCTGCGCTGGGCTGCGCGTTCCAAATCCGCGCATGGCGACAATCCGAACGCGCTGTTCGGCATCGTGCAGGGCGGCATGCATGAACGCCTGCGTGACGAATCGCTGTGCGAACTGGAGCGTATCGGTTTTGACGGTTACGCCATTGGCGGGCTGTCGGTGGGCGAACCCAAGGAAGACATGCTGCGCATCCTCAGGCATACCGCTCCGCAACTGCCGCAGGACAAGCCGCGCTACCTGATGGGCGTCGGCACGCCGGAAGATCTGGTGGATGCAGTTGCACAGGGTATCGACATGTTCGATTGCGTGATGCCGACGCGCAACGCGCGCAATGGCATGATGTTCACCCGCCTCGGCGACATCAAGATCAAGAACGCCCAATACCGCATGGACATGCGCCCGCTGGACGAGCAGTGCGGTTGCTATACCTGCCGCAATTTCACCCGCGCCTACCTGCACCACCTGCACCGCATCGGCGAGATACTCGGGGCGCGCTTGAACACCATACACAATCTGTATTATTACCAGCAGTTGATGAGCGGGATCCGTACGGCGATCGAGGCCGGTACTTTTGCTGATTTTGTGGTCGATTTCAGGCGGATGCGCGGCGAGCGCTGAGGTTATCCGGGCTGCTGCCCGGGTGTATCGAGCTGGATCAGAGACTGGGTAATGCGCATATCCCGCTTTTCCAATACCAGCGCCAGGAACTCGTTGGCAGGCAAGGGGCGTCCGAACAGGAATCCCTGCGCATGCTGGCACCCGAGCTCCTGCAGGAATGACATTTGCACGTCGGATTCGACACCTTTTGCGACTACCGTCAGGCCGAGGCTGTTGGCCAGCGAGATGATGGTCGTCAAGATCGCGGCGTGATCGGCATCATCCGGAAGACCCTCGATAAAGGCTCTGTCGATCTTGAGAAAATCGATCGGAAAACTGCGCAGATAGCCGAGACTCGAATAGCCGGTCGCGAAATTATCGATGGCGAATTTGATGCCGATGCGTTTAAGTCCCTCGAAATTGGCAAGCACCGGCTCGTTCGTGCTGGTCAACAGGCCATCGTTGATCTCGAGCTGCAACAGCCCCGGGTCGATCTCGGCCTGTTCGATCACCCCGGCGATCATCGTGGCCAGGCCCGCCGTCGCGAAATGGCTGGGCGACAGATTCACCGCGATGGTGAGATGATCCAGTCCGTGCCCGCTCTCGCGCCATACCTGCAACTGGGTGCAAGCCTCGCTGAGTATCCATTCGATGAGTGGTACGATCAGGCCGCATTTCTCCGAAACCCGGATGATTTCCGAGGGTGGCAGCCAGGTACCATTCGGGTTGGGCCAGCGCAACAATGCTTCGGCGCCGACGATGATGCCGGACTGCAGATCGATGACAGGCTGGTAATAGAGTACGAATTCGTTGTTCTCCAGTGCGCGCCACATCTCGTCTTCCATTTGTACCTGTTGCTGGATCTCTTCGCTCATGTGTTCGACGAACATCTGGTGCCTGTTTCGTCCAAGGCGCTTGGCGCTGTGCATGGCCAGGTCCGCCTTGCCGATCAGCGCCTCGGCATCTTTTCCATGCTCGGGATACAGGCGATGCCGATGCTTGCTGTGAGGTGCAGTTCGCGCCCGGCCATTTCAATGGGCGCGGCGACACTGGTGAGTATCTTTTGGGCGATTTGGAACAGGTCTATGCTGGAATGGATGTCGGGCAGGCTCGCGACGAATTCATCACCGTCGATACGCGCAATGGTGTCGCTCTCGCGTACGCACTGTTCCAGACGTTGCGCCACGGTTTGCAGTACCCGATCGCCGATTTCGTGTCCCAGTGAATTATTGATATTCTGGAAATGGTCGAGATTGATGAATGCCACGGCCAGCAAGCTGTTGCGGCGTTCCGCCGAGGTCAGCGACTGGTTGATGCGGTCCAGCAGCAGCAGCCGATTCGGCAGGTTGGTCAACGCATCGTGGGTCGTCACATGCCGGAGATTCTTCTCGATACTGCGTTGCTTCTGGTACTGATCCCTGATGATGCTGTCGGCATGCCTGACGATGAAGAACAGGATGCCGTAAAGCGCGGTCAGCACCGCGACCACGCTCATGTTGATCAGTGTTTCTTCTTTGCGGTCGCTTGCCTCCAGATCGGTGATGTCGGAATAGATTGCCATCACCGCCTGGATCGGGGCGTCCGCGCTGCGGCGTAGCGGGATGTAGCTCGCCAGGACTTCGCGATCCGCGAATTCGCCGTCCAGGCCGCTGAACTTGTCGAAGTGGGTGACTTCATTTTGTATGACACCTTGCCTGGCGGAGAGGAATCCGGAGTCGCCGGCTTTACTGGTGCCGATCTGCGCGGCGTCTGTCGAAAACAGGGTGCGTCCGTCGAGCTGGTATATCTGCACCCGCAGCGTTGACGTATTGCGCACCGCTTCACGCACGCTCTGGTCCAGTTTGGTGATATCGGGATGGTGGCGCAGGGCATCTTCATCAAGCTGCTTTGCAGCATTGGCGAAGCTCAGATAGCGTGGCCAGACGTTGTTGGCAAAAGCCTCGGTCAGCGCGATGTTGCGGCTTTCACCATATCGCAGCAGATGGCTGGTTTCAAAAAATTGGTGAAGTATGCCGAGGACGACCGCCGCCGCCGCCATTGAAACAAAGCTCGCGATCGAAAAATAGCGCAGTAGTCGGAACATGAGCTTCCCTGGTTGTGGGGTGCTTCAAGCACCCTGCTTGTTTTTTGCGGCTATCTGTATTGCAAACGAAACCGGCGCCGGATGCCCGAATGGATCAACAACCCCAATATCTTGACATCGGACACGATCAGGCCTCTTGACGGGCGGCTTCCGGCCGAATCATATTGGAATGTTCCGGATGATGTCAA
>JBBRFZ010000169.1:0-4309 GCA_038241165.1 Burkholderiales bacterium
GATGCCAGCATACTGATCGTCGACGATCAGCAAGCCAATGTGCAACTGCTGGAGCAGATGCTGGGTGAGGCCGGCTATACGCACCTCACCTCGACAACCGATCCCCGTGAAGTCGTGGCGCTGCACGGCAGGAATAATTACGACCTGATCGTGCTGGATCTGCTGATGCCCGGCATGGATGGCTTTCAGGTGATGGAAGCGCTCAAGGAAACCGCAGCGGGTGACTACCTGCCGATACTGGTGATCACCGCCCAGGCGGATCACAAGCTGCGCGCGCTGGCCGCCGGGGCGAAGGATTTTGTCGCCAAGCCGTTCGATCTGGTGGAAGTGAAGATGCGTATCCACAACATTCTGGAAGTGCGGCTGCTGTACAAGCAGCTCGAGTGCTACAACCGCAAGCTTGAGTCATTGGCGCTGCATGACGAGTTGACCGGGTTGCCGAACAGGCGACTTTTAACGGAAAGGCTTGCATTGTCCATCGCCCATGCCAGCCGGAACACGTTTCCCATAGCGGTGATGTTCCTGGACCTGGACAATTTCAAGCCCATCAACGATATCCAGGGCCATGCTGTTGGAGATGCGCTGTTGTGCATGGTTGCAGCACGCCTGACGGCCTTGATGCGGAATGAGGACACGGTGGCGCGCATCGGCGGAGACGAATTCGTGATCGCTTTGTGGGAATACAGCAATGATGGTGATTTGGCCAATCTGGCAACAAAAGTGTTGCAAGCCGTGTCTCAGCCATATCATATTGACGGGCTAACCGTGAATATTACCGCCAGTATCGGTGTCGGAATCTACCCCATGCATGGCGAGGAAGCCGAAACGCTGATCAGGAGTGCGGATATGGCCATGTATGAGGCCAAGCGTGCGGGCAAGAACGGCTATCGCGTTTTACGAGCTGCTGCCCCGGCGGGGTCAGGCGCTTTAAATTGAACAGTCCTGACATGGGCGGGCACGGGGGAAAGTTTGAATTGAAGGGGAAAATATCATGATGGTGACTGATAATGAAATACTTAACGCCAGCATCCTGATCGTGGACGATCAGGATGCTGATGTGCAGCTGCTGGAGAAGATGATGCGCACAGACGGATATCAGAACATCGCGTCGACGACCAATCCGCATGCCGTTTGCGGACTTCATCTCTACAATCACTACGACCTGATCCTGCTCGATCTGCAAATGCCCGGCCTGGATGGCTTCCAGGTGATGGAAGGATTACAGCAGATCAAAATTGATACTTACCTTCCCGTTCTTGTGATCGCTGCCCAGTCGGACCACAAACTGCGTGCGCTGCAGGCCGGCGCCAAGGATTTCATCAGCAAACCGTTCGATCTGGTCGAGATCAAGACACGCATTCACAACCTGCTGGAAGTGCGTTTGTTATACAGAAAGCTCGAGATTTACAATAAGAAGCTGGAACAAACGGTGCTGGAACGCACCGCAGAACTGCGTGCCAGCGATGCGCGCTTTCGCCGCCTGACCGAGCTGTCGTCCGACTGGTATTGGGAGCAGGACGAGGGCGGTCGTTTCACCAAGATCTTCGGCCCGGTGCTGGAAATGCTCGGACTCCGGGTTGACGACGCGCTGGGTAACACCAGGGATGACCATGGAGCAAGCTGGAATGAGGCAGAGCGTGCAAAACTGGAGGCGAACCTGGCAGCCAGAAAGCCGTTCCTGGATTTTGTCTATAGCCGAACCAATCCCGACGGGACCAGGCAATTTTTGATGGTGAGCGGGGAGCCTATGTTTGACGCCGCAGGCATTTTTACCGGCTACCGCGGGATAGGCAAGGATGTGACCGATACGATGCCACATGAATGAAGCATGCCCGATTTGGCGGAGGGGTTCCGGGACTTTCAGGGGGCGTTCCTTCATTGAATCGCCAAATGCCTGTGTCACTGCATTCAATGCAATGAGTTGTGCTCAACGCGTATAACTGTATTCATCCCGGGACTTTCGATACAGGACGTAACTATGTATCGCCCAGCCCAGGACAAATCCCGTTAACAATGTGAAAAATATCAGCAGGGCGCTTGATATCGAGGCTCTCCAGAACAAAAAGCCGATCTCAACCACGGCAGTATTCTGAACGATAAATATTACCGCAAGGCTTGAGAGTATAACGACCAGTGTCAATTTAAAATTCATCCTGCTACCCTCCCGCAAGGACCGTTGGAAGCTGCTGTGGTTAAAGTAGGTACATGGCATCTCTAAAAATTCACATTTTGTCATTCCGGCGAAAGCCGGAATCCAGTGCTTTAAATCAGCTGGACACCGGCCTCCGCCGGTGTGGCGAATTTTTAGAGGTGCCCTACAGTCAGTTTCAACAGTTCAAGCTTCATTTGAAGTTGGAATGTGCGTCGGCTACACCGGCCTTGAGGTCATCCCAGATCTTGTCGGCAGTTGTTTTGGCCTGTTCCCAGGCAACGCCGCCGGATCTTCCCAGTTCCTGCATTTTTTCGGATGCTGCACGTTGTTTGACACGCAACTCCTGAAGTTGTTCGGCACGCTTGACCTTGACGTCGGCTCCCACATTTGCAGCCTTTGCTTCCAGTAAATCGATCTGGGCGCTCCATTCCTTCAGTTGCGCCGACAATTTCTGTTTATAAGCTTCCCGGATTTCCATGCGCTACTCCTTTAATTTGACAGGCAGTAATGTAATTTCATTTACTGGATTTTACGGCCAGCCTGTTTTCTACATCCTTTACGCCGGCTACCGCGCTCGCCAGTTCTCTGGCCCTGTTGCTGACCGACTGCGAATCGACCGATCCGCTTAATGTCACCACGCCTTTTACGGTATCGACACTGATCTGCAAAGTCTTGAGACCCGGCTCGGCAAAAATGGCTGCCTTGACCTTGGTGGTGATCTCGGTGTCATCGATGGCCACACCGGCTTTCGCGCTTTGCTCACCCATTTTGTCACCTACTTTTTCGGCCGCTTGGTCTATGTTCTTGCCAGCGGTCTCGGCAGGCCCCGGCTTGTTGCACGCACTGAGCCCGACAACCAATATCACCGCAACGCCGGTTAATTTAAATTTCTGTGGCACTTTCATTTTGATTTCCTTATTACTTTCACGATCCATTCAACCGGGACACCATGCGTGGTATTTTATAAACGTAGGCATGCAGAAGTGCCGGACAAAAAGAAAGGGCCTGGTCAAAATCGACCAAGCCCGTTCCGCTGTTACTTTTTGTAGTTGATGATGATGTTGACCCTGCGGTTTTCCTGCTGGCCTTCCAGGGTGGTGCCATAAGCGGTACGTCCATTCTGGCCAAATGATGCGGTGGCAAGTCTTGAACGCGCAACACCCCGATCAGCCAGATAGTTCACCACGTTCTTGGCGCGCTTGTCGGTCAAATCCATCGCTTCATCCGCGGACATTGTCTCTTTGTTAGCGCCGGTGCCGACAGAACTGTCGGCGTATGCTTCCACTACTGCTTTGACGGAAGGATTCGCTTTCATGTAATCCGCCACCTGGTTGAGTCCTTCACGGTACTGCGGTTCAATATCAGACTTCAAAGGACCGTACTGGATTTCCATGGCCATGGTGAGTCTGGCGGGAACAACCTTGAGCCCGGCGACATCGGTCACGCATGCGATCACGACATCGATACGGCGATTCGCCTGTTGGCCTTCGCTCGTGCTGTTGTCCGCGATCGGGCGCGCTTCTCCGTACCCCACTGAGGTCAGACGGGAAGGGGCGATACCAACCTCATTCACCAGATAGCTCACCACGCTGTCTGCCCGCTGTTGGGAAAGTTTCAGGTTGTAGTCACTCTTGCCCACATTGTCGGTAAAGCCCTGGATCACTGCCGTAGTATCCGGATATTTCTTCATGTAGGTTCCCAGCACTTTGAGCTTCTCTTTGTCTTCGACCTGAACACCTTGCTGTTTAATGTTGAACTGGATATCGAGCACGCTGCAGTACTTTTGAGTCTTTACGACCGGAACGATGACGAAGTAAGGTGCTGCTACGACCTTGGCCGGAGCAGGCGCCGCTTTTTTGACAGGAGCCGGTTCTTTTTCATTGAAGCGATACACCAGACCGACCGAATACATGTCGATGTCGCCCTTGTCGTTGACGGCATCATCGATCCGGTAGCGTTCCGCTTCGACGCGCATTCCCAGAGACCTGTTGAAATCATATTGAACACCCACGCCGACCTTGTAGTTCAGCGCATTCTTGCTGGGGTTGGGATCTGCCGGTACGCCAACCGCTCCGCTGCCGGTGAAAGTGTCTTTGGCTTGTGCGTACTGCATACCCAGCCGTCCAAACACGGAAAATTTATCATCAAGCGGCAGCA
>JBBRFZ010000170.1:0-4299 GCA_038241165.1 Burkholderiales bacterium
CACTCAATGCCTGCATGAAGGAATATGGCGGTTTCGAACACAACCTGCAAAGCCTGCGCGTGGTGGACAAACTGGAAGAACGCTACGCCGAGTTCGATGGTCTCAATTTATGTTTCGAGACGCGCGAAGGCATTCTCAAACACTGCGCGCTACATCATGCGCGCATGCTGGGCGATGTCGGCGAACGCTTTATCTTGAAACAGCAGCCCAGTCTGGAAGCGCAAGTCGCCAACCTTGCCGATGAAATTGCTTACAACAATCATGATGTCGACGATGGTTTGCGCTCCGGCCTGATCACGCTGGAGCAAATGGAGCAGATCAGCCTGTTTGCGCGCCATCTCGAACAAGCCAAGGCCAAATATCCGCAACTCAACGGCCGGCGCATGATCAACGAAACCATACGGCGCATGATTAACACGCTGGTGCTCGATCTGGTTGAGCACAGTCAGGCCGCGCTCCAGATTGCCAATGTGAAAAGCGTAGATGACGTGCGCGCCGCGCCGATGCTCGTCGGTTTCAGTCCGGCCATTGCCGCTGAAAACCGCGAACTCAAGCAGTTTTTACGCAAACACCTGTACCGCCACTATCGCGTCGCACGCATGACCAGCAAGGCCACACGCATCGTGACGGAGCTGTTCGACGTGTTTCTATCCGATCCCGGCCTGCTGCCCAGCGAGCATCAGGAAAAAGCCCACGACGACGCCCCGCGTGCCATCGCCGACTATATTGCCGGGATGACCGACCGCTATGCCATGCGCGAGTATCGACGGCTGTTTACGATCGAGGAAGTGAGTTTGTAAAAACAGCAAGTGATGGTGTCACCCATATTGGGTGAACCGTCTGCCATTAACTTTTTGCCCATGACTGCCGTAATTAGGGAAGAAATCAAACTTATTTCTCCGCCATGCAGACCATTACGACACTGAGCGAAGCACTTGCCTTCACCCTGAGCAACGAAGATTACGGCATCGATATCCAGCAGGTGCAGGAATGGCACGACCACGCGCCGTCACCCACATTGCTCGCGCCATGCGATCAATCCGCGCGGTCTTGTCGAGCCGAATATCGACATGCAGTACGATACACAATAACGTGTAAGTTCAGTAAATATCTGGTTTAGTAACCGGTTTCTCAGTACCGTTACGCCCCAAGAAAAAATGTCACTTCAAAAAATGCATCAACCGCGAATTGGTCTGGTCGCTGGAGTAATTCTGATTGTCGTTACCTTGCTGGTAGGAGTAAGTGTCTTTGTTGTCATGCAGCACCATGCCAAGGAGCTGCTGAGCAAAAACCTGCGGTCGTCCCTGCAAAGTCGCGTACAACTCACCCAGTCTGAAATTGAAGCGGGATTTAATAGGACGGTAGTTGTTGCCACGCGTCCGTTGCTGATTGAGCAGATGCATAGGGTGGATGCAGGTGTGGACAAGGGTGCTGCCCGCATCATACTTAACAAAGCCGTGCAAACGTTTCTGCCGACAGGTCTGACAGCCATTGCGCTGTTTGACAGGAACGGACGCGAGTTGGCGCATGCCGGGGTCTTTGCACAGAAGGTCAAGCTGACAATACCGATCAATCTCGCTGAGAATGTGCGATTGCTTTGGAATGGACAATTGTTGTTGCATGCCGCGGTAGACATGAAACAGGGTGAACTTGTTGTTGGCAAAGTGGTTGCTGAGGCGCTGCTGCCGAGCACAACGGACGCGCTCAAGCATGCCAGTCGTATAAACAAAACGGAAGAGTTGGCGCTGTGTGCGCCCTTTGGCCGCAAAATGCAGTGCTTTCCATCTACCCGTACCTCCTATTTTGGGACGAGATCCCAGAGCTCGCCTAATGGCGATCTGTTGCCGATGGCACATGCCCTGGCCGGTGAGGTCGGTTATGTTAGTTCCCGCGATTATCGCCACAATAAAGTGGTGGCAGCTTACGCGCCGGTGGGCGATCTCGGACTGGGAATGGTGCTGAAAATGGATAGCGCCGAATTGTATGCGCCAGTGTGGAACCAATTGCGCTACCTGGTTCCGCTGCTTGTTGCCATGCTAGCCATCGCACTGCTGTTGCTGCGTTGGCTGCTCACTCCGCTGGTGGTCAGGCTGGTGCGCTCGGAAGCCGAAGCGGCGCAGCGCACAGCTGCGCTTACCGAGGAAATCGCCGAGCACAGGCAAGCCCAAGCGGAGATTCTCCGGTTCAAGCATGTTCTGGACAATACGCTGGACATGATTTTCATGTTTGAACCGGATACCTTGCGCTTTGTTTATGTGAATCAGGGGGCGGTTCTGAGCATGGGTTATAGCCGGGCAGAGATGCTCGCGATGACGCCCTGCCAGATCAAACCCCTACTACCCGAGCCCGAGTTTCGCCAACTCATCGCACCACTGGTCTCCGGTGAACAGCCATCGCTTCAATTTGAAACGGTGCATCGGCGTAAAGACGGCACCGATTTTCCAGTCGATATCTTCTTGCAACTGGTGAGGGAGAGTAACGGCAACAGGCTGTTTGTCGCGATCATGCGCGACATTACCCAGAGAAAGAAGGCCGCTGAACTAATCTGGAATCAGGCCAACTTTGACACGCTAACAGGTCTGCCCAACCGCCGCATGTTCCGTGACCGGCTGGAACAGGAAATCAAAAAAATGCAACGCGCCAATTTGCAGCTGGCATTGCTGTTTATTGACCTTGATCATTTCAAGGAGGTGAACGACACTTGGGGGCACAATATTGGCGATATCCTGCTGATCGAGGCGGCGCGACGTATTCGCGACTGCCTGCGCGAATCGGATACGGTCGCCCGCTTGGGGGGAGACGAGTTCACTGTCATCCTCTCCGAACAGGGTGACGTCAGTAACGTCACGCGCATTGCGCAGAACATCGCCGATGCACTGGTCGTGCCATTTCGACTCGGCGAAGAAAGCGCTTTTATCTCCACCAGTATCGGCATCACATTCTATCCGGAGGATGCCAACGATGTTGATGCACTGCTCAAGAGCGCGGATCAGGCCATGTATGCCGCCAAGATGCAGGGCCGCAACCGCTACCACTACTTCACGCCGTCCATGCAGGAAACCGCAACGACCAGGATGCGGATCATCAATGATTTGCACGGTGCTCTGGCAGACGGGCAGTTCAGGTTGCTCTACCAGCCCATCGTGACGCTGGCAAACGGCGCCATCCACAAGGCAGAAGCGCTGATCCGCTGGCAACATCCGATGCGGGGTCCCATCAGCCCCGCCGAATTCATTCCCGTCGCCGAAGGAACCGGCATGATTGTGGAGATTGGCGACTGGGTGTTTCGTGAAGCAGCAAGCCAGGCGGCACACTGGCGTGCATCGCATTATGCGAAATTCCAGATCAGCATCAATGTCTCCCCGGTTCAGTTCGGCTACAAGGGTGCCAACTTCAAGGCATGGCTTGATTATCTACAAGAACTCGGCCTGCCCGGGCAAAGCGTCGTGGTGGAAATTACCGAAGGGCTGCTGATGGATGCCCATGCCTCGGTCACCGGCCAGCTGTTGGCATTCCGCGACGCAGGCATCCGTGTGTCGCTTGACGATTTCGGTACCGGTTACTCGTCGCTGTCTTACCTTAAGAAATTCCACATTGACTACCTCAAGATCGACCAGTCTTTCGTGCACGCCCTGGAAAGTGATTCCAACGACATGGCGCTGTGTGAAGCCATCATCGTGATGGCGCACAAGCTGGGACTCAAGGTGATTGCCGAAGGCGTGGAAACGGAGGCGCAGAGAAACCTGCTTGCTGCTGTTGGTTGCGACTATGGTCAGGGCTACCTGTTCTCCGAACCGATCCCTCCCGAGGAATTCGAGACATTGCTGAAAAAAATCTGATAATGCCGCGGCGATTCAACTTCCCTACAGCCCCGGATTTGATTTGTTGCATCATGAGAAAATCAATTCTTGTAGCGGACTGATCGGTCCTGTATTATCGTATCTTTCATTTTTTCACAAAAATCAAATGCCCCGCTGTCGCGAATTCGATATCGATCAAGCCTTGGATCAGGCGCTCAATGCGTTCTGGCTCAAAGGCTATGAGGCGACGTCGATGACGGATCTGATGGCCGCCATGGGCTTGAGCAAAAGCAGCTTTTACGAATGTTTCGGGAGCAAGCGCGAGGCGCTGCTGGCTGCATTGCGTCGCTACAGTGCTCGCGAGATGGCCGAGACCCGGCTTCATTTCAGTGCCCCAGCATCGGTCGCGACATTGCTGGCAGCCTGGGTCAGGCACAGTATTGATCCGGCGGCTTGCCGTCCCAGCCAGCGCTGCGGCTGCCTGATCGTGAATATTGCA
>JBBRFZ010000171.1:0-4277 GCA_038241165.1 Burkholderiales bacterium
GTGGGAAAAAGCCACGCCGCCGCGTTCCAGCACGTTGCCTTCTTCGAGTATGCAGCTGATCCCTGAGCCTGTCCTGAGCCCAGTCGAAGGACCTTCAGGCCGTTCCCATCTGTCGCGCAGGAATTTTTTGCCGTCCACCTGTTCCATGCGGTCGACGATCAGTTCTTGCAGTTCGATCAGATATTCCCTGACGGCTGCGGAATTGAAACCACTCATTACTTTCTCCGTTTTGATTTGTTGTCATTCCGGCGCAGGCCGGAATCCAGTCCATTAAAAAATTCCCGCAGGGGCATACCTGATTTTGATTGCTACGCAGGAATTATCATTTTGCCGGATTCCGGCCTGCACCGGATAACCAATGACCTTGCGGGGGTAATTTGTCCACGTCTCCAGGCGGCCAGCAGTCATGTCTGTCGTCCCATCATGCCCAGCGCGAACCCACTTAAGCGGCGCTTCCCTGAATCAACTGCGGACGATTTTACCATCCCCCCACACCTTTATTGTCGAGGGCTTCCTGCGCCTGCCCACGCGCCCCGGTAACACCCAGACTTTATTGCCGAACAGGCGCACACATTCGGCATAGGTTTTCGCGGGCCGCTGCCCGCTGCGGTTTGCGCTGGTCGAGACCAGTGCACTGTCGGCACTGCGGCACAATTGTTTGGCGTAAGGATGCGCGGTGAAGCGCACTGCCAGCGTGTCATGCACGCCGCGCAACCAGCGCGGGCACGAAGGTTTGACCGGCATCAAATAGGTGATCGCCTGTGCGCCCGCGTCTTTCAATCGCTGTTGCTGTTCCGGCGTGAGAGGTTGCAGATAGCGCACCACCTGATGGTAGTTTGATGTGATCAGGATCAACCCCTTGCGCTGCGGACGCTGCTTGAGCTTGAGGATGCGCTGCACCGCACGGCGATTGTCCGGATCGCAGCCCAGGCCGTAACAGGATTCGGTGGGGTAGGCGATCAGCCCGCCGCGCTTGAGGTGGGCGGCGAGGGCACGGTGTGACACAGACAATGCAACCGGCATCTCTTACAGAGATTTTTGAATTTGGCGAAGCTGAGCTTCAAGGGCTGGTAGTGCCTGCTTCACAGTATCCCAGACAACATCCAGATTGATATCGAAGTAGCCGTGGGCCAGACGGTTGCGCATCCCACGCATGCTTTTCCATTCCACCTGCGGAAATTTTGTGATGAACTCGGGATACTCGTCAGCCAACTTGGTTGCGGCCTCTCCGATCACCATTATGTTGAGAATGACGGCCTGCTGGGTTTTTTTATCTTTGAGGAAATCGGCATTGGACAAGCCTTGTAAATAGCTCTGCGCCAGTGTGGTCACCTCTGGCATATGAGAAAGATAATCGGCTTGACGCAAGCCGCGTGTAGTCATACCGGCACAGCTTCGCGAAGAACCGCGTCACGGAATTTTGGAGGAAGGTCACCGGGTGTCAGCACATCTACCGGCACCCCAAGCAACTGTTCCAGTTCAATCTGGAGCGCGCCGAGATTCAGCAATGTCGTGCCCGGCAAGGGGTCGACCAGCAGATCCAGATCGCTACCCTCCGCATCCATTCCGCGCAACACCGATCCGAACACGCGCGGATTGCGCACATGATTCTGTTCAACCATACGGCAAATTTCGCTGCGATGGGTATCGAGCAATTCAGACGGTTTCATTGTTGACGGCTCCTGCATTTCTGTGCGTAATCATACAGAAAAACTTGCAGGCGCGCGCCATCATCTTGCAAGCGCTGCTTGAATTTTCGCAGGCGTTGCACAGCAAAACGATTGTCCGGATTACAACCCAAGCCGTAACACGATTCGGTGGGGTAGGTGATCAGTCCGCCGCGTTTGAGGTGGGCGGCCAGCGCACGACTTGAAACCTGATGCCTTGTCGTCACTCCTCACCCTTTCGATCCTTTGGTATTTTTTTGGTGGTTGGCTTGTTGAGTGAAATATTCTTTTCCGTCTCACCCAGATAGTTCGATTTGCTCACGACCGATTTTCCCGATTTCATCTCCAGCTCTTTGCGGGCATTGCCTGCCACCGCGCCGCCTTCTTTTGCAACTTTGCGATTTTCTTGAAAGCCCTGCGCATCCTTGCGCCGCGCAATCTCCGTGGTGCTGGCTTCGCCCAGCATGGTGGCCTTGCATAGCCATTCCACTAGGCAGCCCAAAGACGGCAGCCAAGTGGCTGGTTAAAGATCAGCTCAAGGTCAGTCATGTGGTCGCACGGGCGATTTCGGCGGTGAGGATGGAATATTCCTTACCTTCCTGCACACCGCGCTCTTTCCATTCGTCCGTCAACTCGCCGCGTATGGCAATGGAGCGCAGTCGCTTCTCGATCCAGGTCTGCGGATACCCTTTGGCCTGATACAGCTCGCGGGCACGGGCGCCAGCCAGCGTTTGAACGGTTCGGCTTTGGGCGAGGGGATGGACTGGATGATACGGAACAAGCCTTCGGTGTTGGAGCAATCGGTAACGCGCTGTTTGCCGTCTGGAGCTTCCAGTTTCAACCCGTGACAAAATGTCACGACTTCACTTCCCTCCGTATTCAGCCACTGTTTCAACTTGCGCCAGTAAGCACCAGGATCAGCACTATCGGAAAGCACCGCGCACACATCCACCACAGAAAACCACCATTCACTTCCATGCCAGGATCGACGGATGGTTTTTCCCTGAAAAACCACAATGTGATCTGCGGATGTATCAGGCTTGATGATCTTTTTATTCATGCGTTATCCTCCTCGGCTCGTACATAATTACGCACCGCAAGGCACGCTTTGCTTGTCGTCCTCTGCGACGGACAAGTTCAGTCGGTTAGATTTTGTAACCAACTCGCTAAACTTCAATAGCTTGATTGGCTCCGCCTTCGGGCTGGGTACAGACTGCACCAGCCGCAGCAAGGTTTCGGCAGTGGCGGCATCAGTAGGGCGTTGCTTGCCGTCGGCGGCTTCCATTTTCAACTGGTGACAATTTGTCACCAGTTGACTGCCTTCTTTGTCCAGCCGCTCTTTCAGCTTGTTCCAGTATTTGCGTGCGGTCTGATAATCCGGCTGCTGAGTCAACACCTGCACAATATTCACCACCGAAAACCACCAGGTTTCCGTCACCTCGTCATACACACGGCGTATCTCATGCTCTTCAAATATTGCAGGCTGGGGTTTCATAGTCGGGACTCCTGAATCAGGGATGGCAAAACAGTCACGGTATCGTAGAGAACGTTCGTTCTGCCGTCAATCCTGACGACGATTGTCTGGATCGCAGCCCAGGCCGTAGCAGGATTCGGTGGGGTAGGCGATCAGGCCGCCGCTCTTGAGGTGGGTGGCGAGGGAGGAGATAGATAGATGCATTTAGTAGCACAAAATAATCTGGAAGTGACATTGTGCCGTAAGCAGCGCTGGACGTCACCGACACAGGAACGCGACGGCCATGTATTAATGGGTCTGTCGCCAACCAAACTTGATTAAACTTGATTTCTGAGCGGCAACGGCTATAATCCTCCCACTATGGAAAAACAGCTGAATTCGGTAGCAATTCAGGGCGCTCTCGCAGAACGCGGGATTACGCAAAAGCAGTTGGCAAGCGCGGTGGGGACTTCATCCCAGGCGGTGACCAATTGGCTAAAAGGGAAAGACTTTCCCCGTCCGGCATCACTCCTCAAGCTCGCAGCTACTCTTGGACTAACCTTCGACCAACTTGTACAAACAAGCGACGTTGGCCGCCCTATTATTGCCTATCGCAAGAAGGCCAATGCGAAAACAACCGATGCCCACATTGCAAAAGCCGAAGGCATCGGCATGTTGCTAAAGCCTCTGGTTGCACATCTGTCCGAGTTGCAGGCATTGCGTACATTGATCACGTCGCCTTCTACCGAATACGACAAGCTACAGCTCATCGTGTCACAAACGCGGGTACGTCTGGGCTTAGGCGAACAAGCGGAGCTCGAATATAGGCATCTGATCAGCGAATTCAAGGAGTGCGGAGCAGTCCTGGTGCCGGTGCTCTGGGGCGCCAAAGGCAATCATGAAAATGCTCTGCACATTCGCCTGCCGCAGGAAGATGTTACTTTCATCTTTCTCAACCTCGACACGCATCTGGAAGATTTCAAGTTCTGGATGGCGCACGAACTGGCGCATGTGTTCACGCCCAAACTTTCCGGCAAGAACGAAGGTGAAGACTTTGCCGATGCGTTCGCCGGCGCGCTACTTTATCCCAAGGCATGCGCAGAGCAGGCCTATCGCGAGATCACACGGCAATCCTATGACGGTGCACTCAAGGTGCT
>JBBRFZ010000172.1:0-4246 GCA_038241165.1 Burkholderiales bacterium
AACCAGGTTTGCCTGCCGCTACCCATGGTCAGCAGTGCCTGCGCGATTGCTTTATGCGCGGTACTTGCCAATATGCGGCGATTTGCGTTTTCAGCCGCCACAGCCGGAGTGAAGACCACCAGTGCATTTTGTTGTTTGCAACACAGAATATTCCAGATGGACCGGGCCAACGTCATATCGCCAATGAATGCGGCTGCGAGTTACGGGTTTCCATCCATGCCCTGGTAGCGCAATGCCATCGGGAGCACACGTGCACCCGCATCGATAGCCGGCTGGAACAGTGCCGAATAAAATAGCCCCACCTGTTTTCCTTCCGTGGTGGTGCCTTCCGGAAAGAGACCTATCGACACATCCTGTCCCAGCAACTCGCTGATACGGCAATTGACCGTCAGGGCATTCTTGCGCGAGGCGCGTTCAATGAATACGGTTCCGCAGCGCCGGCATAACCAGCCGATGACGGGCCAATCGCGCACTTCTGATTTGGCTATGAAACGCGAGGGATGGATAGCATTCAGGACGATAATGTCCAGCCACGAGACATGGTTGGCGACGATCAGGCATCCGCCTTTAACGTGCGCGGGCTGTTCACCTTCGATCAGTATGCCGACGTTGAGTATGGTCAGCAGTTGCCGGTTCCAGTTTTTCAGCGTGCGGTATTGTCTGGTTTGACTAAAGTACGGATAAATCACCGCCAGGAATAATCTGTACGCCAGATGCAAGCAGACGCGGCTGCCCCTGAATACGCTTACCGGCATACCCGGCGGTCGAGTATGTCTTGCAGCGATTTGATCGAAATTTTCCGGTGGGATCATGGTGCAGCAGAATAAATGCAAACGGTTTCAGTTTTGTTGCTGCAGTATTGCAGCCCGGAAATGTGAGGATTACGGGAGGATTTCTAGAAGCTTAGTGACAGGCTGGAAATGGTCGCGCCTATCACTATTCCGGCCAGCACATCGCTTGGGTAATGCAGTCCGAGCACCAGACGCGATACGGCAACAAGAGCGGTGAAAGGCAGCAGCAGCCAGGCGAGCGCCGGATAGTAGGACAGCGCCACGACACTGAAGGCCACGGCATGCAGGGTGCGGCCTGAAGGAAAACTGAACTGGTCCAGCGGAGCGATACCGCAGCTGATCCCGGGGTTGAGGTTGTATGGACGCGGCCGATGTGTCTTGTGCTTCAGCCATTTGTACAGGGCGGTGCAAACCAGCCCGGCTGCAACCATATGAAACACGGGAAACAGTGCGGCAGCGCGGTATTGCACCAGTAACCACAGCATCAGACAGTACCAGAATACACCGTCTCCCAGCCGGCTGATCAGGCGGAAGGTGTCACGTATCGCAGGATTGACGATTGCGCTGTTGAAGCGCAAACACCATGTTTCATCACAGGTTTGGATCCGTTGCAGGTTGTAGATCAGATGTGACATGGTGTACCTCCTGTTTGACCGCTAGTTGCGCAATGGCCTGCTCGAACTCATTCACGATGTTTTGCCAATCGAGTTTCAGCATGGTCTGGTGGGCTTGCCTGCGCAATTTGAGGGCGCGGGACGCGTCCATCGCCAGTTTGCCTGCCTGAACGATGAATTCTTCTTCATTGCCCAACTCGGCATGCAAGCCGTTTTGTTCATGTTCGATGTGTTCTGCTGCGGCCGCATATCGGGAGGCCACCACGGCCAGTCCGCTGGCCATCGCTTCCACCGTCACGTTGCCGAAGGTTTCCGTCATGCTCGGGAACAGGAAGATATCCCCGGATGCATAATACGCGGCCAGGTCTTCGCCGCTTCTCATCCCGGCAAAAACGACTTCCGGATGTTGCTGTTGCAGCTCTGCGCGTATTGGCCCGTCGCCGACCATCACCAGTTTCAGTTTGGGATTGATGGCCTGCATGGCCTTGAAGGTGCGCAGCACCAGCGGAAGATTCTTTTCCGCCGAAATACGGCCCACATAGATGACTGCCAATTCCTCCTCGCCAACCAGACCCCATTGCCGGCGCAATTTTTCGCTGCGCTTGCCGGGATGAAACAGGGCAGTGTCCACGCCACGCGCCACGACCTGCAGGTTCTGATAACCATCTTTAGCCAAGGTGGCACGCAATTCGTTGGTGGGGACCAGGGTGGTGTCGGTGCGGTTGTGCAGTTTGCGCAGATGGGCGGCAACGGCCTTGTACAACAGTCCAAAGCCGTAATGCCTGCTGTAGCTGTGAAAATTGGTGTGGAAATCGCTGCTGACCGGTATGCCGAGTTTGCGCGCGGCAGACAAGGCAGATGAACCCAGCGGACCTTCGATGACCAGGTGCACCACATCGGGACGATTTTCAGTCCAGATCCTGACCAGCTTTTGCTTGGCAGGCAGACTCAGCTTCAAGCCGGGATAGCGGGGAATAGGGAAGCCGCGCACCAGCACTTCCTGAAAGGTAGGCTCGTGTTTTTCGTAGTCCTGCGCATTCTGGCGCGGGCGTATCAATTCGACCACATGTTTCCGGCGCAGGCCCTCCACCATGCGGCTGATGGTCATGGCCACACCGCTGATCTCCGGCGGATAAGTCTCTGTCACTACAGCGATACGCAGCTTACGGTCGGCCATGCTTTCTCCTCTGGTTTTGGATATTCATGACACCCACTTTCTCATTGCAACAGGAAAGTTTGATGAAGGTTTTATGAGAGTTTTGTGACGGGATTCAGTTGAGCAGGATCGGCATCCAGACCAAAACGACGTTCAGAAGACTCAACAGCACTGCCGCGCTGCCGATGTCCTTGGCACGTTTGGCCAATTGGTGTTGATCCAGTGAAGTATGGTCCACGGCGGCCTCCACGGCAGAATTGAGCAATTCGACGATCAGCACCAGCAACACGCTGGCGATCATCAGTGCCTTGCCGACAGCACTGACTGGGGTGAATAGCGAGATCGGGATAAGAATGAACGCCAGCAGCACTTCCTGGCGGAACGCATCCTCATGCCGGATCGCCCGCCAACCGGCCAGCGAGTAGAATAAAGCGCTCCAGACACGCTTCAAGCCGGTCTTGCCTTTGTACGGGCTTTCCATAGTTGTTTAACCTGTAAATTGTGATTATGGTTACCCCGGGTGTGGGCAAAGGCGGCAGCATAGGCTGCTAGTGTTTCAGTTTGGTTACGGCGCCATGTGGAGGTATTTGCGATTCACCGCAAAATTCAGGTTGAACATTCCGGCTGACTTCGGTAGAATCCGCGCTCTTTTGAAATTGGTTGGAGTAGAGCTATGGCACGTGTATGTCAAGTGACGGGAAAAGGCCCGATGTCGGGAAACAACATTTCCCATGCAAACAATAAAACCAAGCGTCGTTTTTTGCCGAACCTGCAGCGTCGCCGCTTTTGGGTTGAGAGCGAAAATCGCTGGGTCAGCCTGCGCCTGACCAATGCGGCACTGCGCACCATCGACAAGAACGGTATCGACGCTGTGCTGACAGACATGCGCGCCCGCGGCGATAAAATTTAAGGAACACGAAAATGCGCGAAAAAATCAAACTCGAATCCAGTGCCGGTACCGGTCATTTCTACACCACGACCAAGAACAAGCGCACCACACCAGAAAAGATCGAAATGAAGAAATACGATCCCAAGGCACGCAAGCACGTCATGTACAAGGAAACCAAGCTGAAGTAATTCAGGTCGGCTTCGTTGCGCAAAGAAAAGCCCGCGAAAGCGGGCTTTTTGTTTGCAAGAATTTCGTTCAACATTTTTATGCCGCAACCATACCTTCACGATATGCAGCCGACTGCTCCGCGGCCCGTATGCGTTCCTTACGGTTCATCCACAGACTGGCAGCCACCACACCGACCGCCACCACCGCCACCGTGATTGTCGCAATTGCATTCACGGTCGGGTCCAGTCCCAGGCGCGCGCGCGACAGGATGACGAGGGGCAGGGTCGTCGATCCCGGCCCGGAAAGAAATGCGGTGGTTACCACATCGTCCAGAGAGATGGTAAAGGTCAGCAGCCAGGCTGCCATGATTGATTGCGCGATCATCGGGAGGGTGACCAGATAAAAAACCTGGAAAGGTTTGCAACCGAGATCCATGGCCGCTTCTTCCAGCGATTTATCCATTTCCAGCAAACGCGACTGGATGATGACCGCCGCATAGGACAGTCCGAAAGAGGTGTGTCCTGCCCAGATGGTGAATATGCCGCGCTCGGGCATGCCAAACAAGCGTTCGCACATCACAAAAAAGAGCAACAGAGACAAACCGGTGATCACCTCGGGCACAACCAGG
>JBBRFZ010000173.1:0-4158 GCA_038241165.1 Burkholderiales bacterium
GGGCAGATATTCGGTCAGGATGCCGTATTTGGCGGGCGAGTAAGTAGCCGCACCCAGGCCGACCAGGCCATAGGCGATCAACGGGTCTACTCCGAACAGCATGGTGATGCAGCCCAGGATTTTGATGTTGTTGCTGATGAACATCACGCGACCCTTGGGAATCGAGTCGGCGAATGCGCCTACAAAAGGGGCCAGCACGATATAGGAAAAGATGAAGGCTTCCTGCAATACCGGTGTGTGCCAGTTTGGCGCATGCATCGATTGCAACAATGCGATGGCGGCAAACAGCAGGGCGTTGTCTGCGAGCGCGGAAAAGAACTGCGCCGCCAGAATGATGTAAAAACCGCGCTTCATATTTTTTCGGCTGAGGCTGAGGCTGAGGCGCTTGGCACGTTAAGGGCCGCAACGCAGGCTGGCGGTAGCCAAAAATACTGTGCCGCAAAAATGGTATAAATGCCGGGATTCATTAAAACGGGATTCATGTTGATCAAACCGTTTTATAACATGAAAGTATTGCCCCTGCTATCATTCGTCCATCTTAAAATTCTTGCGATATACCGACTTTCATGCCACGTCCGATACAGGCCAGTCTGGACTTGAGCGCACTGGAGAACAATCTCCGGGTGGCGCGCCGTTCCACTTCCGCTCGCATCATGTCCGTCATCAAGGCGGATGGTTACGGGCATGGATTGATGCGTGCCGCAGAAGCCCTGGCGGCGACGGACGGTTATGCACTGCTGGATATCCGGGATGCGGTGCGTTTGCGCGAAGCGGGTTACCGCCAGGCGATTCTGCTTCTGGAGGGCTGTTTCAGTGCCGATGAGTTGCCGGTGATCGCGGAATATGGTTTGACCTGCGTGATCCATAGCACGTGGCAGATCGCAATGCTGGATGCCTGTCCGGGCAAAGGCAAACTGGATGTCTGGCTCAAGGTCAACAGCGGCATGAACCGCCTGGGTTTTGCGCCGCAACAGGTGGCCATGACCATGGATCAACTGCGCCGCCACCGCGCGGTGCGCGAGATTACACTGATGACCCATTTTGCGACCGCCGACGAGTCGCGCGGCATCGCCGAACCCCTCGCGCTGTTCAACGATATCGCGGCCCCTTATCGCGTGGCGCGCTCGCTGGCGAATTCCGCAACACTGCTGCGTTACCCGGAAGCACACGGCGACTGGGTGCGTCCCGGCATCATGTTGTATGGCGCTTCGCCGTTTGCCCCGGAAATGGGGGAACAATTCAGTGCGCGGGAACTGGGACTGAAACCGGCGATGACGCTGAACAGTCGCGTCATCGCCACCCAGGAATTGCGGGCGGGTGACGAGGTTGGTTATGGCGCAGTGTTCCGCGCCGAACATAATATGCGCATCGGCATCGTCGCCTGCGGATATGCCGATGGCTATCCACGTCATGCATTGAATGGCACACCGATACTGGTTGAGGGACAACGCACGCGTACACTCGGGCGCGTCTCGATGGACATGCTGTGCGTGGACTTGAGCACGCTGCCGCAAGCCGGTGTCGGAAGTCGTGTGGTGTTGTGGGGCGAGGGCATGCCGATCGATGAGGTTGCACATGCGGCCGGAACTGTCAGTTATGAATTGATGTGCGCGCTGACCCCGCGCGTGCCGGTTGTTTGAAACAGGGAGAAAAGGTATGTTGGCCATCATCGGCGGCAGCGGCGTGTACAACATCGAGGGGCTGGCGAACACGCGTTGGGTGAAGGCCGAATCCTCATTCGGCGAGCCGTCCGATGAGGTCCTGATCGGCGAACTGAACGGGCAGGCCATCGCATTCCTGCCGCGCCACGGGCGCGGGCATCATATCCCGCCGTCGGAGATTAACTTCCGCGCCAACATTGACGCGCTCAAGCGGCTCGGCGTGAGCGACATCGTGTCGGTCAGCGCGGTGGGTTCGTTGCGCGAACATCTCATGCCGGGCATGTTCGTCATTGTCGACCAGTTCATCGACCGCACTTTCGCGCGGGAAAAAAGTTTTTTTGGCACCGGCTTGGTCGCGCATGTCTCGATGGCCCATCCGGTCTGCCATCGTCTCGGCGACCATTTGTATGCAGCGGCACAGCAGGTCGGTATCCCGGCGGCGCGCGGCGGAACTTATCTGGTGATGGAGGGGCCGCAATTTTCCAGCCTCGCGGAATCAGAGTTGTACCGCTCATGGCAGTGCGATGTCATCGGCATGACCAACATGCCGGAAGCCAAGCTCGCGCGCGAAGCCGAGATCTGCTACGCCACTGTTGCCATGGTGACCGACTACGATTGCTGGCATCCGAATCATGATGATGTGACGGTCGATGCGATCGTGAAAATCCTGCTGGAGAATGCCGACAAGGCGCGCGCGCTGGTGAAGAACGTCGCGCCGCTGGTGCATGACGATGCGAGCGCAGACGAGTGCAGTTGTCGCAGCGCATTGCAATATTCGATCATCACCGCACCAGAAGCGCGCGATGCGAAGATGGTTGAAAAATTGTCCGCGGTGGCGGGGAGAGTGTTGAAGCGATAAATTAAAACAACGTCATTCCGGCGCAGGCCGGAATCCAGTGGTATTTTTCAACTGGACACCGGCCTGCGCCGGTGTGACGAAAGATTTTTAAATGTTTCCAAAGGTGGAATGTAAATGACCATAAAATCCAGAATCCGCACCGTCCCGCATTATCCGAAACAGGGCATCCAGTTTCGCGATATCACCACCCTGCTCAAGGACCCGGTGGGTTTCAAGTTCACCATAGATGACCTGGTGCGTCGCTATAAAGACACGAAGATCGACAAGATCGCCGGCATCGAGTCGCGTGGCTTCATCCTGGGTGCACCGCTGGCCTACGCGCTGGGCAAGGGCTTCATCCCGATCCGCAAGAAGGGAAAGCTGCCCGCCGAGACCATAGGACACGACTACGAACTCGAATACGGCACCGACCGTATCGAGATTCACACCGACGCGATCGTCAAGGGCGAAAAAATATTGCTGGTGGACGACCTGATCGCCACCGGCGGTACCGCCGAGGCCGCCTGCAAGCTGATAGCCAAGATGGGCGGCAAGATCGTCGAATGCTGCTTCGTCATTGATCTGCCGGATATCGGTGGACGGGCGCGATTGGAGAAGATGGGACAGAAGGTTTTCGCATTATGCGAATTTGAAGGTGACTAAATAGCTATTAGGCGATGAGATTTGATTATGAAACTGTACAAATACTTACCGCCTTCCAGAATTGATGTAATTAGGGACTGCACAATCAGATTTACACAGTATGGCGATTTCAATGACCCGTTTGAGCTAAATCCAAATATCAACAAGATCGCAGAAGAAGATGAGATAAGAAAAATAATAGATAGAGATTTAGTAAAAATTATCGAGGAAGAATATTCTAAAAATCCAATAATTAGTGCTTTTCTTTCTAAGAAATCATTCATTAATTTGGCTCAAGGTCGAAAGGAACTTCTTAAAGATGCGGTTATGGGTAATGAAGCTCAAATAGTTAAATTATTGCCCGAGGTGCTGCAAAATACTGTCAACTCTTTAATGGGAGCATTGTCTCTTTCTGAAATTAATAACCATGAATTAATGTGGTCGCATTATGCGAATGAACACAAAGGATATGTAATTGGTTTTGATAGCACACACCAATTCTTTAACCAGAAAAAAACTGCTGACGATGAACTACGTCATCTTAGAAAGATAGACTACCGTGAAAGGCCTCCAGTAATAAACTTAATGAATACTAGTGGCGCGGAGTTGTTTTTTGTAAAAAGCTTAAAATGGAAATATGAGGCTGAATGGCGAATGCTTATGACATTGTCTGATTCCTCAATTGTGATTGAGCGACAACCTTACCCTGTTCATCTGTTTGGATTCTCGCCTGAGTCAGTGACAGAGGTTATTCTTGGGGCAAGAATGTCCGAGCTGGATAGAGATGCAATCCAATCGCTTATGAAAAATGGAAAATTCGTTCATGCTAAATTGTACAAAGCTGAACTTGATAGTGCATCGTTTGAGATTGTAATAAGGCAGTAGGCGTAGGATGGGTTGAGCAACGCGATACCCATCGTTATTTTGTTGGGTATCATTTCGTTCAACCCAACCTACCAATGAGAAAGTTTTATGAAAGTTAACGGAAAATCTTATCGCACCATCTGGCCCACCGCC
>JBBRFZ010000174.1:0-4154 GCA_038241165.1 Burkholderiales bacterium
CCGCTTTCCTCGCCGCGCTCACCGCGAAAGGACGCATGAAGCCGCTGCTCGAATCGATGCCGGTGCATGTAATCCTGAACGACAAGGTGGGCCTTGCGGGCGCGGCGCACCATGGTGCAGTCGCCCTCGGATTGAAGCCGGCTGACCGCTAGAGCGTGCGATGCAGCCTGGCGCTGCCGGGCGCCGCTGCAGGGAGGGCCGATCAGTCCGACACTTGCATTTGGCTGTTTCGCCCGCAAGGCGCAGAGGCTTCGACAGCCTACGGAACCGCGCCCAGGCAAGCTGGTCGTAGGTTTAAGGGCGATTGAGAACCGAGGGTTCCGATGCCGCAATGCAGGCTTGCACCTTGCTGCAGGAGCAACATCCCTGCCTGTGGTGTGCGTGCTACGCGATGTGCCCTGCCGACCGCCCGGCGAGCGCGCGGCTCGCGTATTCTGCATTTCAATCCCGGCGCATGACCAGGTTGCGCGGCATGCCGCCATTCAACCATTGCAAAATCCGTAGGAGGTCCAAATGAAAACCCTGCAATCGATATTCGCACTGCTTGTCGCCGCAATTGTGCTCGCCGCATGCGCGAACCAATCCTATGCTCCATCGCAGCCAATGGCAGCCAACGGCACCGGTGTGGTGGAACGCATCGCTGTCGTCGACAAAGGCGCGTCTTCCGACGACGTTGCAGGCACGGTCATAGGCGGCATAGTCGGCGGACTCATCGGCCACCAGATAGGCGGGGGCAGCGGGCAGACCGCCGCCACTGTCCTCGGCGCTGCCGGCGGAGCGGTCGCAGGCAACCAGATCGCGAAGCGTACACGCGGGCCCAACGAAACTTTCCGCGTCACCGTGCGCATGGACCGCGGCGGCTATGAGACAGTGACGCAGGACGACATCACCAATCTGCGTGCGGGCGACCGGGTCCGCATCGAGAACGGCCGCATCTTCCACAGGTGACCACGGGGGCGGACAGCGCCGGCAGGCAGCGCGCCGATACGTTCAGGGTGCTGTTCATGCCATCTGTCTTCTTCGGCAAATCATCGAACCTTCCGCGATATTGACTACAGAGGATGCGCATCATGCCTGAATGGCTCACGATACTGGCCTCCGTTTCCCTCGCGCTGGCGGCGTTGTGCTCGCTGATCATTGCGATAGACATCCTGCTCGGGCGCCGGCAGCACATGTGGATCATGAATGTGGTCTGGCCGGTCACCGCCCTGTACTCGGGCCCGCTCGGGCTGTGGGCATACTTCAAGGTAGGCCGGCTATCGACCCACCAGGCGATGCGGGCGGCGGAGAAAAGCGACGAGGCGCCTCCGGCGAGATCCAAACCGTTTTGGCAGTCGGTCGGACTGGCGGCCAGCCATTGCGGCAGCGGTTGCACGCTCGGTGATCTGCTGTCCGAAGGCGTGGTACTGTCGATCGTCCCGCTCACCCTTTTCGGACACGCGATCTTCGCCGCCTGGGTGGTGGATTTCGTCTTCGCGTTCGTGCTCGGCATCGTCTTTCAGTACTTCACCATCGTACCGATGAAGCATCTGCCGTTTGGTCAGGGGCTGGTGGCGGCACTAAAGGCGGATACCCTGTCGCTCACCGCATGGCAGATCGGAATGTATGGGTGGATGGCAATCGCCACCTTCGCGATCTTTGGACAGGAGTTGGAAAAAAGTGACCCGGTGTTCTGGTTCATGATGCAGATCGCCATGCTCGCCGGTTTCCTGACCAGCTATCCGGTGAACTGGTGGCTGGTGAGCGTTGGCATCAAAGAGAAGATGTGAACCGGATGTTTTCGCCGATCCGCCGCAGCGATGGATCTGTGAGGATTGGCTCTACCTGGCTGTCGTATTGGATCTGTCTCGCGCCAGGTAATCGGCTGGTCGCTGCCCCGAAACTCTTGATGTGTACGATGCGTCGATACCCCGTCGCACATCCTGCACTACTGTTGCCAAGGGCCGATATGAACGCCCCCAGGTCATCTGAGTTCCTCCCCGGTAGTTTCGAAAAACGTTCCGTGGCAAGGCGCGCGCAGGCGAGAATTATCATTGACCGGGGCTGTTAGAATGATCGAATCAACAACCGAATGGAGAGGCATGATGTCAGAACGAGTACCCGAAGTAACTTTCAAGACCCGCGTGCGGGACGAATCCGTTGGCGGTGACAATCCGTTTCGCTGGCAGGATCTGAAGTCATCCGACGTATTCAAGAGTCGCAAGGTCGTGGTGCTGGCACTGCCCGGCGCGTTCACGCCGACCTGCTCGAGCACGCATCTGCCGGGTTTTGAGAAGAAATACCAGGAACTGCGCGACTTCGGGATTGACGAAGTCTACTGTCTGAGCGTGAACGACGCGTTCACGATGTATCAATGGGCGAAAAATCTTGGTGTCGAGCACGTGAAGATGCTGCCTGACGGCAACGGCGAATTTACGAACAAGATGGGCATGCTGGTAAAGAAGGAAAACCTCGGTTTCGGCTCGCGCTCATGGCGTTACTCGATGTACGTCGAGGACGGCGAGGTGAAGAAGATGTTCATTGAGCCGGGGAAGTCGGACAATTGCCCCGATGATCCGTTCAAGGTCAGTGACGTCGATACGATGCTTGAGTATTTGCGCGGCAAGAAGTAGCAGCATCTGGTTCCGGTGCCGCCGGGACAGTTTATTTTCAGGTAACAATATCTGCGCCGGTGCAGTGCGGGCCGGCTGTTACGGCCCCCTTATTTGCCGCTGAACCGCCGCAATAGCGCCCTCCGTAACGCACGGTAGGCGACCGAGTTGACAAAATGCGCATGTCCGGCGTTCCGCGAGATTTCAACCCTCAACGGCAGGCCCGCTGCCTGGCCGGTTGCGATTTTGCGCGTGGATTGATTTGTCTATTCTTTGATCGCAAAGGCAGTATCTGCGTGACCACTCGGTCTGCGCTATCGCGCTTTCCGCGTTTTCTACGGCCGCTTCGGGTACACCGTTGCTATTTCTCCATGCGCTTGACGGACTCATCCGGTGATGCCACCCATACACAGATACTTGATTTCGAGGAAGTCCTCGATACCGTATTTCGATCCCTCGCGTCCAATCCCCGACTCTTTCACGCCGCCGAAGGGCGCAGACTCGGTCGAGATGATGCCTTCGTTGATGCCGACGATGCCGTATTCAAGCGCTTCCGCGACGCGCCAGATGCGGCCGACGTCGCGTGAGTAGAAATACGCGGCCAGCCCGAATTCGGTGTCGTTGGCCATGCGGATTGCTTCTTCGTCCGTGGAAAAACGGAACAGAGGCGCGACCGGTCCGAAAGTCTCTTCCTTCGCCACCGCCATCTTGCTGGTTACGTCGGCCAGGATCGTCGGCTCGAAAAAGCTGCCGCCGAGCGCATGGCGTTTGCCACCGAGCAATACGCGTGCGCCCTTGTCGCGGGCATCCTGAATATGCGCCTCGACTTTTTGCACCGCCGTCATGTCGATCAGCGGACCCTGCTCGGCACCTTCGCTCATGCCGTCGGCGACCTTAAGATTCTTGACCGCGGCCACCAGCCGACGCGCGAACTCGTCATACACGCCTTCCTGCACCAGCAACCGGTTGGCGCAAACGCAGGTCTGGCCGGTATTGCGGTATTTCGAGGCGAGCGCGCCCAGCACTGCGGCATCGAGATCGGCATCGTTGAAAACGATGAAGGGCGCATTCCCTCCCAATTCGAGGGAGACTTTCTTCACCGTGTCGGCGCTTTGTTTCATAAGCAGCTTGCCGATTTCGGTGGAGCCGGTGAACGTGATCTTGCGTACGCTGGGATTACTCGTCAGTTCGCCCCCAATGTCGGTCGCCGAACCCGTCACGACGTTGAATACCCCGCGCGGAATCCCGGCACGCTCCCCAAGCTCGGCCAGCGCCAGGGCCGAGTATGGCGTTTGACTCGCCGGTTTGACCACCACCGTGCAGCCAGCGGCCAGCGCCGGCCCACATTTGCGGGTGATCATCGCATTCGGGAAATTCCATGGTGTAATCGCCCCCACCACGCCGATCGGCTGCTTGATCACCACGATGCGCTTGTCCGCGGCATGGGCGGGGATGGTGTCGCCGTAGATGCGCTTGCCTTCCTCCGCGAACCACTCGATGAACGATGCGCCATAGTCAATTTCACTCAGCGCTTCGGAAAGTGGCTTGCCCTGCTCGGCGGTC
>JBBRFZ010000175.1:0-4021 GCA_038241165.1 Burkholderiales bacterium
TTCACGCCATGGATTGCTTCCAGGCCAACCTCCGCCTTGAATTCCGCCCCAAATATCTTTCGCTTCGTTCCGCTCATCGCCCGTTTCCTTCTTCTTCGGACTACAGCTTAATCTACTGTCTCAAATTCGGGGTCCACTTTAGTCAAATATTGGGGACAAATTTCGCGGTTTATGTAAGACTGAAAACGTTCTCGCCTAAGCACTTGAATTTGCCAGGCCTGTGACAGTTGCTTCGAATGCCTTTGTTTGAACAGATATCATTTTCATGGCCGGCAAGAAGATGTTGCCGATAAATCATTCAAATGACATGTTTCTTAAGGGAGAGCATGGATTTCAAACGTAGCTATATTCTGGTTATTGCGGAAATTTCGTTATTGTATTTCTGTACATCGCTTACCGCGTGGGGACAGCAAGGGCAATTGACACCTGAGTTGTTGCAATCGGCTACGAGCACGCGGCGACCTTCCGAGCCGATACGCATCCGCCTGTCAAATCTGCCCCCGAACGCTCAACAGCAACTCGCGCTGGAGCTGGACGAAATCGATGTCACTTCTATGGTAACGAGGGAAGGGGACGTTCTCGTCTTTACGCCCGCCCAACCCCTGGCCTATGGAATACACCAGGTGCGACTGGTCAAGAATAGCCAGGATGGCAGCATCAGCGAACTGGGCGAGTGGTCATTCGAGTTGCGCAAGAGCGTTCTGTTTCGAAATGCTCAATTGAATGGCAGCGTGACCTTGAACGGAAGCTTGCGAACCTCTGAACATGGGCTTTCAGAACCCATGCCGTCACGAGAGCAGCTTGACGGTGCTGGCCAATTCGCCGGTTCGACGCAGAACGAGAACTGGCGTTTGAGCAGCGCCCTGTCGATCATCGCAAACAATCAGTCGCAGTTGATGCCCCGTCAAAAAGGCCACTTCGATATCGGGCAGTTTATGATCGCCGCCGATTCGGGCTTGTACGGGCTCAAGGCAGGTGATCAGCAGATCGGTCCCGACAATTTTGTGCTGCAATCTTTCAACCGGCGCGGAATTTCGGCCAGCGCAAACGCGCCGGGAGACAAAGCATCTTTCACCGGGTTTTCCATGCATACGACTTCCATGACCGGGGCTGCGGATATCCTTGGCGTGGCTGACAGCGACAATATGGTCAATGGCGCGTTGGCCACGATCAAGCCGATACCCGGCAATCTGGATGCGCTCGCCATCATGGGAACTTATGTCGATGGAGGCAGCAATGGCCAGACCGGCGCCAGCGTTGCCGGTGGTCTTGGTTCCGGCAGCGGTCGTGCAGACAGCTTGGTATTGGATAGCAGCATTTTGCAGAAACGGCTGCGTTTGAGGGGAGAGTATGCGACAAGCAATTATGATTTTGACGGAAGTGCTGGTCCGCTTGCGCCCATAGAGGGGCATGCCAACACCGAGCTGGTCAATTACATTCCTTTGCAGGACTTGCTGGTATCCAGCCAGCCTGTGGTATGGAATGTGGGGATGGAGAGAAAACTGATCAGCACTTATTTCCGTAGTCCGTCCAACCCGGGCGGCATCTCGGACATAGATCTGTCGCGTGCCTTTACGGGATTGAACTGGAATGGGCTGAACTTCCAGCTCAATGTGGGAAAGCAATCCGACAATGTCGACGATAATCCACTAATTCCCACCACTGCGATCCGGCAACGCAGCGGAGTTGTTACCTATGCTCCGCAGTTGAACAACCTGCCGCAGCCAAACGGGCAGCCCTATGTCCTGCCGTGGTATGGTCAACCCAGCTTCAATGCATCGTATACGAGCCAGAATAATGAAATGGTGAAGCTCAACGGCGCGGATTACAACCAGCCGACGCATGCTATCTATACCAGAGTCGCCGGAGCATCCTTCCAGTACACAACATGGTATTGGAACATAGCCCAGTCCTGGGTCAGCGATCAGGGATTCGACCTGGATTTGACGCCCCACACCCAGACATCGGCAACAAGCCTGCAGGGAAATTTCCGGTTTTTCCAGAAACTGACTGTCGGATTGAATCTATCCAGTCAATCCATCAGCAATATCAGCTCGGGTATCTATACCAATGGAATCACCGATGGATTGAACCTGGTTTGTCCATTCACCGACAAAATAAATACCAATCTGACGTATACAGTGCAGCATAACTGGGCCACAGATGGTTCCAGCGATACCGTAACGAGCGTTACTTCTGTTATCATGAATTGGATTGTGGATACCCCGCGTGGCGCGAACCCCGGTGTGACGTTCGGCATGAACGGGAGTTATCAGGATGTGAGAAACGTCAATGCTTTGTTGGGGCAAAACGGAAGTAACTTGTATCAGATTTTCTTCAAGCTGAGTCTTTCCTGGTCACCGGTGTACTAGGCAGGAGCGAGCAAGAAAGTGGCATGGGCGTGAATGCCAGACAGCGAAGCGCGGCGGATATTGGTTAATTGGTTGATTCTTAGATCTGGGTTGGAGGTGTCATGAATATCAACTTGAGAAAAAAATGGCGGTGGCTGTTTCTGGCAGTGTGCTCACTTCTGTCTGCGCCGGTTTGGGCCGGGATTACCGGCTCTGCTCAGCCGACTTCGATCAGTATTCCGCTTGCCCAGCCCACCTCGATCGTCCTGACCTGGACCGTCACCACATCATCTGCCCCTGGCACGAGTTTTACGATGTCTTCTGCTTCGGGACAGTTTGTCACGCCACTGGGCCAACCTTTGGGGACCATCAACACCGTGGTGAGCCGGGTGATTACCGGCCCTGTCAATGTTGCGGTAACAGCGATCATCACCGAGGCGGTATCAGTGCCGCTCGATGTGTCGGTGTTGGCATTGAAATTGGGCGTGTCGTCAATCTACTATCAGAGGACATTCACGGACGGTGCCTCAAGCGAATCCATCAACGCCAATATTTCAATCGGCGGTTCCGGTGCGGCCAATTTTGGCGTAACCAGGCTGGCTCTGGAGTTCGATGACGGGGCTGTGGTACGCGTCGTTCCGCTGAAAAGTCAGCTAAGCGCGGTAGCAAATGTCAATTACAACGGTAGCGGAATGTTTATCGGATACTGGGAAGTCGCCGATCCTGGCAGCACTTTCGGCACCCCGATCTTCTCGCAGATGCAGGCGGTATTTCAGGGGCTGGGCGGAGACGAGAGTGTGAAGTTTGCCAGCCAGAATCTACCGACTGAAAACCAGGGTCTGTATAAGGTGCGGCTGCACGTGACCAATCCGTTGCCGGGATTCGAACCGCCGGTGCTTTATTACTATGTTGGAGAGCCGAAAGTCGGCTCAGCATTTTCGTTCATGCCCATGACGATATTGAATCCGCCGAATCAGTCTTATGTTGATCCCGTGACGCAATTCGTCTGGCAACCAGTCACAGGAGCAGGTGCTTACAAGATCGAGATATTTGCGAATCCGGATGCTGGGTCGAGCAATCTTCCGGAAATCGGCGGTGCCAATTCTGATCTGGATCCCCAGCAGGTTCGAAGCGCGTTATCGCGACCGCCGATGGCAGGAATGCTGGTTGGTGGCAATCAGACCCGGACGATGCTTTCCCCGTCGACCAGGGCGAAGTTGATCAGGCATGGCTCCTACTACTGGCGCATCCAGGCTATAGGCACAGACGGATCGACCATAGGCGAAGCAGAGGTGCGTGAAATCAGGATTCCATAGCGGGGTGGACCACTACCCGATATTCATTCATCTGACATGGAGAACTTAACCCTCTTGAGAGCGTATGCCGAGGAAGCTCCACTTTGGGAGGCAGGAATAGGCATAGCATATATTAACTTTCCGTATTATCGCGGTTCAGATGAGCGGAAAACTTATGTGCTATCCGCGCCTTATTTGGTATATCGGGGTGATTTTCTGCAAGTCAGTCACGAGCATGTGAGAAGCCTGTTATTCAAAACAGACAACGTAGAGCTGGATGTCAGTGTTATTCAAATTCCATATTAATAATGCCATAATAATACCATCTAACTACTGAGTGAGGTGTTCCGATGGGCATGACGGCAGGAGGGCATG
>JBBRFZ010000176.1:0-3987 GCA_038241165.1 Burkholderiales bacterium
ATGGTTTCGTGGTGGACGGCAGCGGCCACAAGATGTCGAAGTCCAAGGGCAACGTCATCGCGCCGCAAAAGATTTTCGACACGCTGGGTGCCGATATTTTGCGCTTGTGGGTGGCCGCGACCGATTATTCCGGCGAGCTGACCATCTCCGATGAAATTCTGAAGCGCGTGGTGGAAAGCTACCGGCGTATCCGCAACACGCTGCGCTTTCTGCTGGCGAACATCACCGATTTTGACCCGCAACAACACACCATGCCGGTACTTGAGTGGCTGGAGTTAGACCGCTATGCGTTGGCAATCGTGCAAAAACTGCAGGACGAAGTTCGCGCAGATTATGGAAACTATGAATTCCATCTGATCGCGCAAAAACTGCAGGCTTTCTGTTCCGAGGATCTGGGCGGCTTCTATCTGGATATTCTGAAGGATCGTCTGTATACGGCAGGCGCAGATTCACCGGCACGCCGTTCGGCGCAAAATGCGCTGTATCACATTACTCACAGCCTGGTGCGCCTGATGGCGCCGATCATGAGTTTCACTGCCGAAGAAGCATGGGAAGTATTGAACGGCAAGGAAGATGAAAGTGTATTTTTGGGCGAGTGGCACGCACTTCCAAAAATTCCTGTTGATAGTGAGCTTGGAAGTTATTTTTTCTGGGATTGGCAATTGATTCGACAGTGGCGTGCGCGAATTAATAAGCAACTGGAGGATCAGCGAGCTGCGGGATTGATTGGCTCTGCATTGCAGGCTGAGATTGATATTTATCTTGTTGAAGATAAATACAATAAGTTTGAGCGTTTAGGAGATGACCTGCGTTTCGTAACGATTACTTCGCGCGCTACGGTACATCGTGTGAGGACTGAGGCAGAAGAACGCATCGAAGTTACGCCAAGCAAACATGCAAAGTGCGAACGTTGCTGGCATTACCGTGCCGATGTCGGTGCGGATGCGCAGCACCCCACATTGTGCGGACGCTGCGTAAGCAATCTGTACGGCAGTGGCGAGGTGCGCCGGTATGCTTAAGCGCTGGTTGGCCTTGTCCGCGTTGGTCATTGTGCTGGATCAATTGAGCAAGGCCTGGATCACAGACCATTTTGTTTATGGCGAAACTTTCAGGGTGCTCGGCGTATTCAATCTGGTGTTGGCGCATAACACCGGTGCGGCTTTCAGTTTTCTGAACGATGCGGGGGGAATACAACGCTGGCTGTTCAGTATCATCGCAATCGCTGCCTCCACCTGGATAATCTGGCTGTTGCGCAAACATGGCACACAGCTGTTGTTTGCAATGGCATTGAGCATGATACTCGGGGGCGCATTGGGCAATCTGATCGATCGTCTTATGTACGGTTATGTGGTGGATTTTCTGTCGTTTCACTGGAATGAACATTACTTCCCCGCATTCAATCTGGCCGATTCCGCGATTACCTGCGGTGCATTTCTGTTAATTCTGGATAGTTTCAAGGAGAAAAAACATGGAGCTGTTGCTGGCTAACCCGCGCGGGTTTTGCGCGGGTGTGGATCGTGCCATAGAGATCGTGGAGCAGGCGCTGGTGCTGCATGGCGCACCAATTTACGTGCGCCACGAAGTGGTACACAACAAATTCGTCGTTGACGGTTTGCGCAAAAAGGGTGCGATATTCATCGAGGATATCGCGGATGTGCCGAGCGGCAGCATCCTGATCTTCAGCGCACATGGCGTATCCCAGGCGGTGCGCCACGAGGCCGAAGCGCGCGGGCTGACCGTATTCGACGCGACCTGCCCGCTGGTGACCAAAGTGCATATCGAAGTGTCGCGGATGCGCGAACAGGGCAAGGAGATCGTGATGATCGGCCATGCCGGGCATCCCGAAGTGGAAGGCACCATGGGCCAATGTGAAGATGGGGGCAAGGGCGGCATGTATCTGGTGGAGTCCCCGGAGCAGGTTGCCGGACTTACGGTGAAAGACGAACAGAATTTGGCTTATGTCACACAAACCACGCTGTCTGTTGATGATGCCAGTGCGATCATCGGCGCGCTGAAGACGCGCTTCCCGTTCATCATCGGTCCGAAAAAAGATGATATCTGTTATGCCACGCAAAATCGCCAGGATGCGGTCAAGTTGCTGGTCAAACAATGCGACGTGGTGGTTGTGGTCGGATCACCGAACAGCTCCAATTCAAACCGCTTGCGCGAGGTCGCCGCAAATGTGGGGGTTCCCGCATATCTGGTAGATGATGCCGATGGATTGTTGCCGGAGTGGTTCGTCGGCAAAACGCGAGTGGGCATCAGCGCAGGTGCCTCCGCGCCGGAGGTGTTGGTTCAAGGCGTGATATCACGCATGGAACAGCTGGGTGGGAAAAAGGTAATCGAGCTGCAGGGCATAGTCGAGAACGTGGTATTTCCATTGCCGAAGACATTGATTCCCATCGTTGCAAAATCCTGATCCTGCAACCCTGACCTTCATTACCTCATGCAAACAGATTTTCTGATCGTCGGCGGTGGCGTGGTCGGTTTGACCAGCGCACAAACCCTGCTACAGGCCGGATATCAAGTTACGCTGGTCGAGCGCAACACAGTCGGTCAAGAGGCATCCTGGGCCGGCGGCGGCATCCTTTCGCCGTTATGCCCATGGGATTATCAGGAACCTGTCACGCGTCTTGCCCTGCGCGGGATGGATATGTTCTGTGATGCTGCTTCCGCACTACATGCCGACACCGGCATCGATCCTGAATATCAACGCAGCGGCATGCTGCTGCTGCCCCCGTACCAGACGGAACTCGCCACGCAATGGTGCACACAGCATCAATTTGCGTTGCTGAATGTGAACCTGGCCGATCATTTGCACGGGCAACAGGGCCCCGGCCTGCTGTTGCCGGAAGTGGCGCAAGTGCGTAACCCACGCATGTTGCACGCGTTGCGCAAGCGCGTGGAAATGCTTGGCGGGATTATCCTGGAACAGCAAGAAGTGCAAAAGATCGAGATCGCGGGAGAACGTGTGGTTGCGCTGCATACCGCGCGGGGCAAGCTGGTTGGCGGTACATATATCATTGCGGCGGGGGCGTGGAGCAAAGTACTGCTGGGAGAACATGCGCTGAACATGGACATCCGCCCGATACGCGGACAAATTCTGTTGTTCAAATTCGATACTCCGCCGTTCCGGCAGATTCTGCTCAAGGAGAATCTGTATCTGATCCCGCGTCGCGATGGTCACGTGCTGGTTGGAAGCACGCTGGAAGATGTCGGTTTCGACAAATCCACCACCGTTGAAGCGCGAGACAGTCTGTTGCGGCGCGTACACGGGATTTTTCCCGGCTGGAAAGAGCGGCAACCAGTGCAGCACTGGGCCGGGTTTCGGCCGGGTTCGCCGGACAACATTCCCACCATCGGACGCCACCCGGACCTCACCAACCTTTTTGCCAATAGCGGGCATTTTCGCTACGGTGTCACCATGTCCCTGGCAAGCGCGGAATTGCTGCTGAATGACATCGAGGGCAGGCCCCAACCTTTCAGTGTTGATGAATACCGCTGGTGCTGAAGGGGAAGTCAAATCAGTGTCCGGATGTTTTCTGATCTTACAAATGATTGAGGATAAGGGCATCGTCCCCTATAATCGTCCCGGTTTTGCTGGAGTAGCTCAGTTGGTAGAGCAACGCACTCGTAACGCGTAGGTCGGAGGTTCGATTCCTCTCTCCAGCACCATCATTCATAAATAAATACAGTAAATTGGCAGTTTAAGGCTTTAACTGCGTTGCCTCCGCTGGGGCTACTTCGTGATCTAGCTCTAACAGGCTGTTGAAATTCCCCTACGAGTCAACGCGGTTTGCGGGGCTATCGTTATTGATACCGTGTTCATAATTTTGGAGATTAAAGGATGCGCGGAACGGATGCAATGCAAGAGAGCCTGTTTACGGTAAGCAAGCTGGAAGACTTCGTGCCCATGGATCACCCGCTGCGCGCGGTCAGGCTGCTGGTCAACGAAGCGCTGGCACGGCTCAATGGACTGTTTGACAC
>JBBRFZ010000177.1:0-3983 GCA_038241165.1 Burkholderiales bacterium
CCAGGAGCACAACTTGACACCCAGCATGAGCCGTCGTGGTAACTGCTATGACAATGCGGTAGCGGAGTCTTTCTTCAGCAGTTTGAAGAAAGAGCGAATCAGGCGGAAAATTTATTCAACAAGGGAGGAAGCCAAATCAGCAATATTTGATTACATTGAAGTGTTCTACAATCGGAAACGCCGGCACAGCCATCTGGATCAGATCAGTCCGATGGCTTTCGAGGCATTACAATCCGGAAGCTAAGAAACGTCTACGTAAGTGGGGGAAGTCCATCCAGCAAATGACCTGCGGCGCCGCTGACTGTGTAATACCGCAGTGCGTCTCGCAATTCTAGCGTCTGCAAACTCATCAAATAGTTTGTCAGCGTGCGCTGGCGCATTTCAGTGGTCGACTGGCCCAGCTGCACAACCGCCCGAAAAATCTCATCCCGCATACGGGGGTTCACCACGACCCCTTGTAGTTCACACATCTGCTCCAGCCACTCCGCCGCCCACGCCTGCTCGCCTGGCTCATCGATGCGCCCCAGGGGACAGAACGCCAGATCGTGCGCATCACCGGCAATGTCGTAATGTTGCCCGCCTGCCGCCCATACCAACGGCAACATCGAGTAGCCCTTATCGAACGCGAATACCTGGGCGTTGGGATAGCGGAACTGCTGTGCGACCACCGTGCCGAGCAGGGTTGACTTGCCTGAGCCGGTGGGACCAACGATGGCGGTGTGACCCAAGTCGCCCGCGTGCAGACACAGACGGAACGGCGTTGAACCATCGGTTTTTGCAAATAGTAGCGGCGGGCTATTGGCCGGATAGAACGGACAGGGATTGTGTTCAGGACCCGGCCAGATAGAAGTGAACGGCAAGAGGTGCGCAAGATTTAAGGTATTGATCAATGGACGGCGCACGTTGGCGTAGCTGTTGCCTGGCATTGATCCCAGATAAGCTTCCACGGCGTTCAGGTCTTCGATGCGCACCCCGAACCCACGATTCTGGATGATTTTCTGTACCTCTCTGGCTGTCTCGCCCAGTAATGCAAGGTCTTCTGCGAATAGCAAAATCACGCTGGTGTAGTACCCGAAGCGCACCGCGCCGGAACTAGCTTCTGCGATAGCACTCACCGCGTCAGCCGCCATGCCATCCGCATGGACGTTTATGTGCGTAGCCTGGCCCCCGGCGTTTTCACGCATGACGTTCATCGCGCTTTTGCGCTTCTGCGCCCATTTTGAACGGTACTTGTTAATCTCTTTCTCGGCCTGGTCCGGATCCATGAAGATGAAACGATTCGACCAGCGATATTCAACCGGCAGGCGCGAGAGGAAGTCGAGAATTCCGGGATAACTGGAACCTGGGAAACCCTCGATGGCCAAAGCGGCGACGTGGGTTTTGCCGACTCTTGGCTCAAACCCCGTGATGAAATCATGGCGGCCAAGCACAGCATCGAGGTACATCGGCACTTCGGCCATCCGGAACGGGCGTTGGCTGCCGGTAATGCAATACTCGAAAAAGCTCAATATCTCAGAACTGACTTCACCCGTATTCTCGTCAACTGAGTCAATCATCCGACGGATTTTGACGACACCGGACAGCCGGGACTCAACGTCGCGCACACCGGCCTTAAAGCGGTCCAGGTTGCGCGCAGCCGTGCCCCGTGCCTTGCCCTCGGTGAACACATCCGACACTTTAGACGCCGTGTCGGATTCTGGAAACCACGTTAGAGTCAGGGCGTAATGGCTCGTGAACCCGGACTTCTCGCCTTGGTGAGATTGACGGCGGACATCATCGATCAGGCGCGTGGTGCGGTCGTTGAAAGCGCCCTGCGGGGCATAGCCTGGCGCCGGCACCCGGATGGCATCGCAATTCAATATCCAGCCATCGCCGAGCGATAAAGAGCTGTTGATGCGTGACGCCATGTTGCCCAATTCGGCCGACGTCGCAGAATCCAGGTCGGGGCCGCTATACCAGAATCCGGCAATGAAACCACCGGCTTTTGTCAGCACGATGCCGTTATCGACGAGGACTGCCCAAGGCAGCAGGTCAGGCATGCCCAAGGCTTTTGTGCGGTATTCTTTCATTGAGTGCATTACTTGATCTCCCTTATTTTGGCGAACGCCGAAGCGCTTGCCAGGTAAAACCGTCGATACTTCAAATGGCGTGGGCCAGTCTTGCTGAGCTGCGGGTCATACGTGGCAGCACGTGCAAGGAAATACTGGCCGACCATCCAGATCAGCACCCCCAGGATCGCCGCCCACATCTGCGCCAAGCTGAAGATAAAAACGCCCGACAGCACGCCCAACATCAGCACCAGTTGCCGTTCCCCACCCAGTACCAGCATTGGGCGGTTCAGGCTGGTGTGGATAGGGGCGGAATACTCTTCCAGATCATCCATGTCGCACCCCTTAAATGACTGCGCCGCTGAGGCCCAACGCGGCTAAAAATTTGTTGCCCAGGACGATCATTGCCACGCCTAGCACGACATACAGGGCTTTCTTGGCAATCCCGCCAAGCTCTTCGCCGAATACCAGAGCAGCGCCGGCGGCCAGGAAGGCGATCACCGAAATGCCCGTGGCCACCGGGCCGGTCAGGTCGTTTTGCAGGGTTTGGATGGGGCCGTCCCAGGGCAGGCCGCCCGAGGTGCTGGCTTCGGCGTGGGCCGTATATAAGGCCGCAGTGGCGATGGTGAAACGATTGGTTGCGAATTTCTTAACGGTAGTAAACATTTTAATTTCCTTCACATGGTAAAAAAAAGTAGGCGTTACACATACATTTTGCAGAGTCGGAAAATTTGAATACGGACATCGGAAAGATCGCGCTCTCGCGCGTGAAGACAAAGCAAAGGCGGAAGGGTCAAAGAAAAACTCTCACGCCAACCTCTCGACTTCGAATCCGCCGCTGTGCGACCAGCCGCGCACCGCCACCACCTCCTCGACAACGCGCCCGGCGGGGGTGCGTTTGATGCTTACGACCACGTTTATCGCCTCAGCTATTAATTCCGGATTAGGTGGCACCCCGGCTTCCTGAATCAGTTGACCAATCCTTATTAATGCGGCGCTGGCATTGTTGGCATGGACCGTACCGACCCCACCCGGATGCCCTGTGTTCCAGGCTTTTAACAGCGCCAATGCGCTGCCGTCGCGCACCTCGCCCACGACAATGCGGTCAGGGCGCAGGCGCATTGTGGCGCGCAGCAGCCGGGTCATATCCGTGTTGTCAGAGGTGCGCAGGAAAACAGTGTTGGGGGTATTGGATTGAAGTTCTCTGGTGTCCTCGATGATTACTATCCGATGGTCAGGGGAGACCTGAGCAATGCAGTCAATCATGGCGTTTGCGAGGGTCGTTTTACCGGTGCCGGTGCCACCGGACACAAGAATGTTTTGACGGTCAGCAATGGCGGCTTCAATGGCCATCTTTTGCGATCTGGTGATGATCCCTTTGTCCTGGTAATCCGCCAAAGAAAACACCTGCAGTGCCTTCTTGCGCATGGCAAAACTGGGACGCTCAACCAACGGCGGAACCAGTGCCTCAAATCGCGAGCCGTCGATGGGCAATTCGCATTCCAGGATCGGCTGATCCGGGCTGACCACGGTATTTAACATCGCAGCCACGCTGGAGATGATGCTCATGGCGCGGATCGGATCTATTTGGCCGATTTTTTGCATACCAATACCGAGGCGATCAACCCAGATGGTTGAGTCCGGATTCAGCATCACTTCGACTGTTAACGGATCTTCTAACGCATCGAGGATTTCTACTCCTAGCAGCCTGTCGGACTTACGTCCCCTGATCCCGTAAAATTTGTCCATTCATTTCACTGTTGATGACCATGGCACGCTTCCTTCCGATAGACCGAAGAAAAATCTTAGATTGAGGCAAACAGATTTTACTTGTAATTTGAACTTCCACTTCAATTTGGGAATAATAAATTTGAAGTTTTTATTTAAATCATAATCTCCCAAAAGCATCAATCTCTAGCCTAACCAATCATCTAA
>JBBRFZ010000178.1:0-3867 GCA_038241165.1 Burkholderiales bacterium
AATGACACGCTCGGTTCGCCGATCGTCAAAAAAATTGTCGTCATCCCCGCGAAGGCGCACTGCTGTCCGGAATAAATCATGCGAACAATCCTCTCTGTCTGGCGGCGAATTCAGCCATAGCTTCTTTTCGCCGTCGGTAACGTTCAGCCTCAATGGCGGGACGCTGAAATAGCGTGGCTCTTACTTCGGCAAGTAATAGCCACAAGCTTCCTGTGTAATGCTGAGTCTTGCGATAAATCGCCAGCAACAGGTAAGTAATCAGCGCGGTGAGTATCTGGATGCGCACCGCGTTCTCGCTACGCCCCAGGAAGCTTTTAATCTTGAGGTGTTGCTTGATCCACTTGAAGAATAACTCGATACCCCATCGATCCTTGTAGTGTCGTGCAATCGTGACAGCAGGACTGACCATATCGTTGGTCGCCAATACCAGAGGGGAGTCATGCTCCGCTCGTGCAACGGTGATGCGTCTGAGCGAACACTTGTAATGATTTTTACGTCCCCCCCGAGGATGCTTGTTCGCAAAGTGCACGATCTCGTCTTTGAGTACGATGGCAGCATCCTTTGCGGGAATGACTCGTGTGCATTCCACGGCCAATGCGGCGTTGCGCTTGAAGCGGGTGACGAACTTCGCCTGCTGCTCGTTGATCTGGTTCCACCAGTTATAGTCGCAGTAGCCTTTATCGAAGACATAGACCGCGCCGGCTTCGATGGCGAGTTTCCGGCCTTCGTCGATATCGTTGACATTGGCGGCGGTGAAGCTGTGCTGGACAGGGATTTCCTCATGACCAGCATAGAGCACATGCAGTTTGATGCCTTGGGTATGGCGGGTGCTGTTTCCGCTTGTCCAGGCATCGAACCCGCGCCCCTTGAGGGTGAGTGGCGTGGAATCGAGCAAATACAGCAATTCTTCTCCTTCGCGGCGCAAGCTACGCTTGGCTTGCGACATCAATAACTTCGCCGCATCGGCAAACACTTCTGTGTTGCGTTTGCTGTTAGCCTCTGACAGCGTCGAGCGTCGTATGGGGGCGACGCCTAAATGATAGTGCTGGGTGCGCTGACTATTGAATCCCGTTTCCAGTACACGCAAGCTGGAAGCGCCTGACAGTTGTGCGTAAACCATCGCAATCAGTTGATGCCAGCAATTAAAACCTTTGCTGTGCTTGTCGGCTTGGTGGGTCTGCACCACACGATCAAATGTATTTTGTGGTAGGGCTTTCATAAGATGGTGAAATCGGCTTATCCTATACATGTTGCAGTCTCGGTTGTTGAGTTGGCGCTCTGGGTTTTATCCCATTCAACCTTGCGCTGCAACACTTTCAAGCTCTCTATAAAAAATATTCCGGACAGTAGTGCGCCTTCGCGGGAATGACAAAAGAGATTTGATCAGCGTTTCCCAAGCCGCTGTTCCTCATTTTTTTGCGCTGATCGCGGTGAGTATGCCCTGCATGATTGCAGTCGGCGTGGGCGGGCATCCGCTCACCACCACGTCTACCGGGATCACATTGGCGACACGACCACAGCTCGCATAGCTCTCGCCCCCGCCCTCGGGAGAAAATATTCCGCCATTGCAGGCGCAATCTCCTATCGCCACCACCAGCTTGGGTTCGGGCGTCGCATCGTAGGTGCGCTTGAGCGCGATCTCCATATGGCGCGACACCGGGCCGGTGACCAGCAGCAGGTCGGCGTGGCGCGGACTGGCGACGAATTTGATACCCAGCCCCTCGATGTTGTAATAGGCGTTGTTGACCGCGTGGATCTCCAGTTCGCAGCCGTTGCATGAGCCCGCATCAACGTGACGAATGTTCACCGCGTTGCCGAACACGCGCAGGATATCTGCCTGCAGGCGCTGGGTATCGACACGCAGCGCCTCGTCCGGCAACGGCGCCGCTTCCGTCTTGATGCCGGTTCTTAATATCTGTTTTATTACCTGATACATACGAAAGCCTCTAAAGGTCCTGACCTGAGTAACTCAGGTTGAACGATTTATTGATCAATGGAAAATCGGGCACGATATTGCCCACCACGGCATGCTCTATAACCGGCCAGTTTTGCCAGGAAGGGTCATGCGGATGCACCCGCGCAAGCTTACCCTGTGCATCGGTATGTATCGCCACCAACACCTCGCCGCGCCAGCCTTCCAGCATGCCCACGCCGAAACCGTTCGCGGGCAGATCTTCCAGCGGTAACGCAAGGCCGCTGTCGTGTATCAAGTTGGTAATGATCTCGCGCTGCAAGCGCAACGATTCGAACAACTCGTCGAAACGCACGATGACGCGTGCGGCGACATCGCCGTTGCGATAGGTCGCCATACGCACATCAAGCTTGTCGTAGGGGGCACACGGGAACTGCACGCGTGCATCCCAGGCCAGCGAACTGGCGCGCCCGGCCAAGCCGCACAGTCCGAGCTGTGCGGCCAACTGCGGTGCGATGCGCCCGGTTGCGATGAAGCGATCCTGCACACCGGCATGCTCTTCGTAGATACCGCGCAGCACGCCCACCTCGCGCTCCAGCATGGCGCATTCTTCAAGCAAGGCCTGTTTGCCCGCTTCCGTCAGATCGGCCGCAACCCCGCCCGGAATGATGCTATCCATAAGGTAACGATGTCCGAACAACGCGGCATTATTGCGCAGCACCTGCTCCTTCAGTATCCAGAACTGGGCAAAGCCGAACGACAGCGCGACATCGTTGCCCAGGTAACCGAGATCGCCCAGATGGTTGGCGATGCGTTCGCGTTCCAGAAACAAGCCGCGCAACCACAGCGCCCGCTGCGGCGGCGTGACGGCAGCGATACTCTCCGCCGCCATCGCATAGGCCCAGGCGTATGCGACCGTGCTGTCACCGCTCACCCGGCCGGCAAGTTTTGCCCCCTGTTGCAGGGTCATGCTCTCGAAACGTTTTTCGATGCCCTTGTGCACATAGCCCAGACGCTCCTCCAGGCGCAGCGGAGTTTCGCCGACCACGGAAAAGCGGAAATGTCCCGGCTCGATGATGCCCGCGTGCACCGGACCGACCGCGATCTCATGCACGCCCTGGCCTTCGACTTGCACAAAGGGATACGCGTCCGGTTCATCCGTGCGGCTCTTTGCCGCATCAAAATCCTTGCGCAGCGGAAAGCTGCCACTATGCCATGCGCCATGGCGCAACCACTTGCGGTGATCCTGGCTCTCGTGCGCGTAAATGCCGAGCAGATCATATACCGCGCGCTGCATGCGGTTGGCCACCGGAAAGATGCGGCTGACATCGGGATAGACAGGCTGTTCGGCAGACAAGGGGGTTTTCAGGCAGATCAGGCCCGCCTCATTGACCAGCGCGACATGCAGCGCATATCCGGCACCCTGGGCACGGTCATCGCTGCCCCACAATGCCACCAACCTGCCGCCGCCATCGTGCACTTTCTGGCAGATCGACTGGAGATCGCCGGTGGCAATCTCGCCAGACCACGCTGGAATCGCGCCGGGAAGCTTGGTCAAGTGCAAATTTGGATCGTTGATAGGCACGAATTTTATCCTCCCAGTAACGCAGCAGCCTGACGATACCAGTCTGCCAGATAAGGCGGCATATACAGCCCGAGGATCAGCACCAGCAACAGGTGCGCGAACACCGGGATCAGCGCCGGCTGATGGGGCAAACGGCGTGCGCTGGTTTCACCGAACACGATAGGCTGGACCTTGCCGAAGATCGCGGCGAATGCGATGCCGAGCGCAGCCAGCAGGAACGGCGTGGTCCACGGATAGTCGTGCATAGCGGTGGTGATGATCAGGAATTCGCTGGCGAACACGCCGAACGGCGGCATACCCAGGATAGACAAGGTACCCAGCATCAGTCCCCACCCCACGGTGGGACTGACCTGCATCATGCCGCGTATGT
>JBBRFZ010000179.1:0-3828 GCA_038241165.1 Burkholderiales bacterium
CAACTTCATCAGCAATGTTGGTTGGCTTAAAACCCGCTTTCAGTAACCCGGAAATCTGGTATCGTTGCTCGCTGGTGAGCTGCTTGTAGTGCTGCATCTGTGCTCCTTTTACTTGGTCGTTTGAGAGGCGCGGATACTAACGCAGCTCGCCTCCAAACAATCTTACAAAAGTTGCACTTCAAAGTTGAACCCGCCAGCTTCAAAAACACGAAAAAAATTGGCTCCGCCCCAACTTCGCTCGGGTCGGCTAACTCCGTTGTAGCAGTTGCAGATACTGTTCACGTTCCGGATCGGTCAGGTTGGGTAGACCTCCTTGTGCCAGCTTCTCCTGCAGGGCTAGAAATTGACGGCGGCGCTGCCCTTCGTTGAACTTGCTGATCAGCCCGGAAAATTCGGCAGCCACATCAAAGTCTTCACCCCAATTCAGCGTATCGGCCTGTGCGGCGGCCATCGTTTTCTCGTGGACAGTACCCTGAAAAAGTTGTGTGAGGATTGGACCGCTCAGCGTGAAATCAGTTTCGCGCAATACCATCAGCACGGCCTGAACTGCTTCGGCATCCGCACCCGATTCATGCCACTGGCCAGGCAACTGTTGCCCCAGTTCCGGTTGCACAATCAGACATTGCAACAGCAAGCGGTGTGCGGAAGGCGGGGTTCGTCCTGCTTTTTGAAAAGCAACACGCGGACTGCGCGCAACCGGTTTGATTTCATACAGTGCCTCCAATTCCATCTGGCTGACACCCGAAAGCGCGGCAACTTCCTTGCGCAGTAACAGCGCTGTCGCCGGCGCGACTATCGCGGTCAGCAATGGCTTGGCGCGCTGCAATAACTGGTTGCGGCCTTCCTGGGTAGCCAAATCCAGACCCGCACTGACTTCACGCAACAGGTAGGAAGACAGCGGCATGGCTTCCCGGACGCGTTGCTCAAAAGTATCCTTGCCGAATTCGCGAATAAAGCTGTCCGGGTCATGCTCGACCGGCAAGAACAGGAAACTGATGCGTTTGCCATCCTGCAAATACGGCAGTGCATTTTCCAGCGCACGCCAAGCCGCCTTCTGCCCCGCCTTGTCGCCGTCAAAACAGAATACGATGAGTTCGGTGAGACGCAACAATTTCTGCACATGGTATGGCGTGGTCGCCGTACCCAGGGTCGCCACGGCATATTCAACGCCGTGTTGCGCCAGCGCCACCACATCCATGTAGCCTTCCACCACCAGCACCTGTTGACCGGCACGTATGGCTTTTTGTGCCTGGTATAAACCATACAGTTCGCGGCCTTTTTCAAACAGTGGCGTTTCCGGCGAGTTCAGGTACTTGGGCTCGCCCTTGTCCAGCACACGGCCACCAAATCCGATAACCTGTGCACGCACATTGATGATCGGGAACATGATGCGGTCGCGAAACCGGTCATAACGCTTATCGTCTTCGCCACTAATCACCAGGCCGGTTTCGCTCAGGGTTTCATCCTGGTAATTGGAGAACGCGACGGCAAGATTCTGCCAACCGTCCGGGGCATAACCGATGCCGAATCTTGCCGCGACTTCGCCGCTCAGGCCTCGCTGCTTGAGATAGTCGATCGCACGCCGGTTCAGTTTGAGTTGCTCGCGGTAATAGCGCGTGGCGGTTTGCATCACTTCATACAAATCCGGCGCAACTTTCTGGTATGCCTCGCCCGATGCCTGTCGCTCGTGCGGAACTTCCAGGCCCACGCCACGCGCCAGTTCCTCGATCGCATCGACATAACCGAGTCCGGCGTGTTCCATGACAAAACCAATTGCCGTGCCATGCGCGCCGCAGCCAAAGCAATGATAGAACTGTTTGGTCTGGCTTACGGTAAATGAAGGGGATTTTTCGTTATGGAACGGACAGCAGGCAACATAATTCGCGCCGGCTTTCTTGAGCGGGACATAGCGCTCGACCACGTCCACGATATCGAGACGATTAAGCAGATCCTGAATAAAGTTTTTTGGAATCACGCCAGCACCGCCCTCTCATCAAGTTCGACATGCCCCATCCTTCGGAATCAAGATACAGGAATATCGCGCAGCGTGGTTTAACAGCAGATAATATTGCCAGATACTAGTTTGTTAACTGTGCCTTTATCAGGGCGGAAACCTTGCCCATATCGGCGCGTCCGGCCAACTTGGGTTTGAGCACACCCATCACCTTGCCCATGTCCTGCTGACCGGACGCAGCGGTCGCTGCTATCGCCTCGGCAACGGCCGTAGCGATTTCTGCATCGCTGAGCTGTTGCGGCATGTAGGCAGCCAACACGCTCATTTCATACTTTTCGACGTCCGCCAAATCCTGGCGTCCCGCCGCTTCATATTGACTGATGGAATCGCGCCGCTGCTTGTTCATCTTTTCGATGATGGCGACCACGTCCGCATCCGACAATTCAACACGCTCGTCCACCTCGCGCTGCTTCATCGCGGCGAGCAAAAGACGAATAGCCCCGAGACGCGCCGTTTCCCTGGCGCGCATCGCGGTTTTCATGTCTTCAGTAATTTGCTGCTTGAGACTCATATCAAAACCGACCACAACGCCCGGGACGGGCGCAGGCGGGTCAATCAATAGAGTTTTGGAGGGAGAACTTGGCTCATCAGGCGCTTGTAATGGCGCTTCACGGCAGCAGCCAGCTTGCGCTTGCGCTCTGCAGTTGGCTTCTCGTAAAACTCACGAGCACGCAAATCTGTCAGCAGACCGGTCTTTTCCACGGAACGCTTGAAACGACGCATCGCCACTTCGAACGGCTCATTCTCTTTTACACGCACTGTTGTCATGAACAAACTACCTTCTACAAAAAAATTGAGGGCGCGATTCTAGCAAAAGACCACTCCCGCTACAACCATAATCTACAGGACCGTGATCCGGACGAATTTTCGCTTGCCCACCTGCGCCACAACCACAGTACCCGCCTTGACCGCCACAGACTTGTCATTGACGCGCTCGCCGTCCAGCTTGACCGCACCCTGCTGGATCATGCGCATCGCTTCGGAGGTTCCGTCCACCAAACCCGCCTGTTTGAGCAATTGCGGCACCACAATGCTGCCGTCGGGTGCGTAAACATTGACTTCCGGCATATCATCCGGCAACACGCCCTGACGGAAGCGTGCTTCGAATTCAGCCAGGGCGGCTTCTGCGGCCTGCCGACTGTGGAAACGCGCCACGATCTCCTGTGCCAGCAACACCTTGATATCGCGCGGATTGCGCCCGGCAGCCACTTCCGACTGCCAGCCGACGATCTCGTCCAGATTGCGGAACGACAGCAATTCCAGGTACTTCCACATCAAAGTATCGGAAATCGACATCAGCTTGCCGAACATTTCCTGCGGTGCATCGGTGATGCCGATGTAATTGCCCATCGACTTGGACATTTTGTTCACGCCGTCCAAGCCTTCCAGCAATGGCATTGTGAGTACACACTGCGCTGCTTGCCCGTAATGTTTCTGCAACTCGCGTCCCATCAGCAGGTTAAATTTCTGATCGGTGCCGCCCAGTTCGATATCCGCCTTGAGTGCCACTGAGTCATAACCCTGCACCAGCGGATAGATGAATTCGTGGATCGCGATAGGCTGGTTACCCTTGTAGCGTTTGGAGAAATCATCACGCTCCAGCATCTGCGCGACGGTGTGTGTAGACGCGAGTTTGATCAAATCCACCGCGCTGAATTTGTCCATCCAGGTCGAGTTGAACACGATCTCGGTCTTTTCCGGGTCGAGCACCTTGAACACCTGGTCGCGGTAGGATTGGGCATTTTCCAAAACCTGTTCGCGCGTCAGCGGCGGTCGGGTGGTGTTCTTGCCGGTCGGGTCGCCGATCATGCCGG
>JBBRFZ010000180.1:0-3622 GCA_038241165.1 Burkholderiales bacterium
TCGTAGTGCAATCCACGAATTGTCCTAGCTTTATTATTTGGGTTAAATATAGCAACGACGCAAGTATCTCCCCTGCAGTTGGCGACTTTCTGTTCGACAGCGCACATATAATAAAAATAAAAGCAGTGCTGTCAGCCCGGCATTCGGTTGATCAGCTACCGCACGGAGACAATGTTGGTAAAAAGAAATATCGGCCGCCACGCGCATCGTCACACCAAGCAACTGTAAAATGCTATAAATCGCCGCCCACACGGTGATGGTAAAAGCAGAAAAAGTGCGCTCGCGCGGCGCTCAGACACGTTTCGGGCAAGCCCGGCGCTGCTTATGAGAAGTGTCATGATATAATGACGCCGTCATGTATCAGGCAATACATTTGCCCGGATCCATGAACCCTGCGTAGGCGGTCGGATTCCGCCGAAAGCCGCCAGATTTTGCGTGTGCTAACACGCAAAATCGACTCAAGGAATGCTTGGGTCGATTTTAAAGGTCTACACGAAAATCGTGCGGGCCTTTTTCATTTCAACCTGCCCGATTGCACTAAAGAAAGCGGTTTAATGAGTAACACTGCAGAACAAGCAAGCACCGGCACTCTATCAGCCAGCCCCGATGGAATCGTGCGCGAAGCCCAGGTGGTTCGTGAAGTTGGCCGCCGCCGTACCTTCGCAATCATTTCCCATCCCGATGCGGGCAAGACCACGCTCACCGAAAAACTGCTGTTGTTCGGCGGCGCGATCCAGATGGCAGGCACGGTCAAGGCGCGCAAGAGCGGGCGCCATGCAACTTCAGACTGGCTGGAGATCGAAAAGCAGCGCGGGATATCTGTCGCCAGTTCGGTGATGCAGTTCACTTACGACGACTGCGTGATCAATCTACTCGACACCCCCGGTCACCAGGATTTTTCCGAGGACACTTATCGTGTGCTGACTGCGGTTGATGCGGCAGTCATGGTTGTAGACGCGGCCAAGGGTGTAGAAGCGCAGACCATCAAGTTGCTGGAAGTGTGCCGTTTGCGTAACACGCCCATCATCACGTTCATCAACAAGATGGATCGCGAGGTGCGCGATCCACTGGAAGTCCTGGACGAGATCGAGTCGGTGCTGAAGATCAAATGCGCGCCGGTCACCTGGCCGATCGGGATGGGCAAACGCTTCCAGGGTGTGTATCACCTGCTGAACGACGAGGTGTTGCGCTTCCTGCCGGGCGAAGCGAAGGCCGGACAGGATGTTGAGACCCTGCGCGGTTCGCAGATTGACCAGCTTGCGCAAAAATGCCCGAGCGAAATGCAGACCATGCGTGGCGAGACCGAACTGGTCATGGGAGCGGGCGCATCATTCGATTTGCAGGAGTTTCTCGGCGGGCAGCAATCGCCGGTATTCTTTGGTTCGGGCGTGAACAACTTCGGCGTGCGCGAAATCCTGCGCGCCCTTGTGGATTGGGCACCCGCACCGTTGCCACGCGCGACCGATGTACGTCTGGTGCAACCCACCGAGTCCGCCTTCACCGGTTTCGTATTCAAGATCCAGGCCAACATGGACCCTAATCACCGCGACCGCATTGCGTTCCTGCGCGTGTGTTCCGGACGTTACACTTCGGGCATGAAGGTCAAGCATCGCCGCACCGGCAAGGAAATGAAATTGGCCAATGCGGTGACGTTCATGGCCAACGAGCGCACGCGCATGGATGAAGCCTACGCGGGCGACATCATCGGCGTGCACAACCACGGCCAGTTGCAGATCGGCGACGTGCTCACCGAAGGCGAGGCCCTCACTTTCAAAGGCATCCCTTACTTCGCGCCGGAACTGTTCAGCCGCGCGCGGCTGCGCGACCCGATGAAAGCCAAACAGTTGGAGAAAGGCCTGCGCCAGCTGGGCGAAGAAGGTGCCGTGCAGGTATTCTCACCGCTGGTGGACAATGCGCCGCTGATCGGAGCGGTGGGCCAGCTGCAATTCGAAGTGGTCGAACATCGTTTGAAATCCGAATACGGCGTGGATGCGGTATTCGAGCGCGCCGGCATACACACCGCACGCTGGGTGACCTGCACGGACAAGGCGCATTTCAACGAGTTCGTCAAAGCCAATCAGGGAAGGCTAGCCAAGGACGTGGATGGCAACTATGCCTACCTCGCCGATACCGGGGTGAACCTGCGCCTGGCCCAGGAGCGCTGGCCGAAAGTTCAATTCCATGCGACCCGCGAGCATGGTCAGCAACTCAACTGACTGGGAACCTGATCCGAAGATCAATTCGGCAATTCCAATTTCGAATAGAAAGACCAGACCAACGCGGCTATCGTTTCTATTGGGAATTGGAATAATAGGCGAGGAATTCTTCTGCCGGTAATGGCCGGCTGAACAGATATCCCTGTATCTGGTCGCAGCCCATGCTCTTCAATACCTCCAACTGCTCTGCGGTTTCGACACCTTCTGCCACAGTCGTCAAATCCAGCGCTTTCGCCATTGCAACTATCGTCTTTGCGATCGCCACGTCGTCGGTATTTCCCGGCATGTCCTTTATGAATGAGCGGTCGATCTTCACGCAGTCGATGGGGAATCGTTTCAGATAGGCAAGTGACGAATGACCGGTGCCAAAATCGTCCAGCGACAGGTGTATACCCCGGGCGCGAATTTTATCCAGCAAATCAATCACCCGTTCCGGATCCTCCATCACCATGCTCTCGGTGATTTCCAGTTCCAGCGAACTTGCCGGAAGTCCCGCTTCGACGAGTGCGGCATTAACTTCGTCCGGCAGGTTGTCGGAACGAAACTGTCTTGCGGAAAGATTGACTGCCACCCGGATCGGGCGCAGCCCGGCCCGTTGCCACTCCGCATTTTGCCGGCATGCCTCACGCAGCACCCAGCGGCCTATCGCCACGATCATGCCGGTATCTTCTGCGACAGGGATAAATTCGATCGGTGAAATCATGCCGCGCACCGGATGCACCCAGCGCACCAGTGCTTCCATGCCGACCAGACGCCCGCTCTCCGTATCCACCTTGGGCTGGTAATACAAACGCAGTTCCTCATTTCCCACTGCATGCTGCAATTCAGTGATCATGCGCAAGGTATTTGATGCAACCAGTCCCATCTCCGCGTCATAGATCGCGAAATCATTCCCTCCGGCACGGCGCACCCGGTTGCATGCTGATGCAGCCTGCTGCACCTGCGCTTCTGCCATCTGCGCGGCATCGCTCCCTGTGCCGGCCTTCATCAACGCCGTACCGATCGACAGCGTTGAGAACAGTTCGCGCCGTTCAACATGCAGCGGCTGCCGGGCGGTGCCGAGCAACTGCGCGGCACGCCGTTGCGCAACGGCCAGATCGCCCGGCCAGCACACCAGGACAAAGGCATTTCCACCAAAACGGTAAAGTGTCTCCTCCTTTTCGTTGATTCCATCGCGCAAACGCAGGGCAACTTTGACCAGCCAGCGTTCGGTCTCAACTGCGCCGAGGCTCTCAAAGATCTCCTGCTCGCGATCGGCGACTATCATCATCACCGTTCCCATACGCTGCTGTATAAACGCTGCACCCAGTTCATCACGCAGGCGGTATTGGTTGGGCAACCCGGTCGCGGGATCGAAAAACGCCTGATACTTGAGATTTTCCTTGGCGCGGACAATGGCAACAACA
>JBBRFZ010000181.1:0-3571 GCA_038241165.1 Burkholderiales bacterium
CAAACACAGCACCAACGGCAATCAAAGTGGATTTAAACATTGCGGTATCTCCTGTAAGTTGTTTGTGTGATTGAGTGCCAACCACAGTACAGATAACGCGCTTGGCCCCAAGTATGGGGACAGGATTGTGTATCAAGTTGTGTCAAATCGTTTCAGATTTGCTGTTCGTACTATGTGCCAATACTGCTTCCAGCAGCGCAGCGCCCAGATGTTTGCTGCGACATGCGCTCCAGCCGTGCTCGGGGTCTGGCAGATTGCTGTTGTCCTTGAACGGCATTTCCAGGGTAAGCGATACGCAGCCGAAAGTGTGACCCACATATTTGGATGCCAGCGTCAGCATCTCATCCGTAAACCGATCCGGCGCGTAACCCTGTTCGCGTTGAAAATCCGGGCTGGCCTGCAACAGACGTGACAGGAATACTTCCTGTTGCGCCACCAGGCTGGCGGCATATCCTGGGATCATTTCGCAGCCGTCGGCAAATACATACGGAATAGTCTCATCGCCGTGGATATCCAGAAAAAGGTCCACGCCGCTGGCATGCATGGCTTGCCTTACATGCAAGACTTCCGGACTTTTTCCCAGGCTCGGCGTCATCCATTCGCGGTTGAGATTGGCGCCTGCTGCATTGCTGCGCAGATTGCCCAGAATGGCGCCATCCGGGTTCATGTTGGGTACGATATGGAATGTAGCCAGCTGCGCCAACTTGCGCGCAACTGGGTCGGCGGCATCAAGCAAACGTTCGACCAATCCTTCGATCAGCCATTCGGTCATGCTTTCGCCCGGATGCTGGCGCGCGACAATCCATACCTGCTGCGCACCGCTGCCCCAGCTGAGTTTATCGATATCCCGGCCTTGCAAACTGCTGCCCAGCTGCGTGACACGCATATCCGGTGCCGCCTGAGCAATCAGGTCGAGATGGCGTTCCCAAGAATAGGGTTGGAAATAGGCGTAATAAACGCTATCGCATGTGGGTGTATGACGGATCGTCAGCACTTGCCCATCGTATTCAGTGGGCACGCGAAACCAATGTTGGCGATCATAGCTGGCCACGGCTTGATAACCATGCCAGCCATCACTGTAAGTACAATCGCCTGCATTCAGCAGATAAAGCGTCAACAATTGTCCGGCCACCTCGCTTACGCGAAAATGAAACCATTGGCGAAATTCCGCAGCGCTGTCGCTGCGGATATTCAGGCGAATGTTGGCAGGATCAGCGGCAGAAAGGATTTCGATTGCGCCGGAATCAAACTGGCTGGAAATATGCATGGCAAATTGGCGGGACTGAAGATTCAGAAAAAGCGGTACACGCGGCACCGCCCCATAGAAAGAGCGAACTTATTTGGTCTTGCAGGTTTTTACGCCAAACGGCAAGTACGCGGGACACCAGCCAATCAATCCGGTCACCAGCGGTACCACGCCGATGTAGCCCCACCAACCGATTTTGCCCGTTGCCGCCAGTCCTATAAGGACGATACCCACAATAATGCGCAGTGCACGATCAATGCCGCCAACATTACAACTCATGGTGAACTCCTTATGGGTGGATGGAATTCTGATTAAAGCACATGCCAGCCAGTGCGTATATAACCGGCTACAGAGCCATCAGCGCAAGCGCCCTGCCCTTGACCGTTTCGCGCTTTCACGCAGCCATCCCAGCAAGAAAATCATACTCGTAAAGTTGAATAATTCGATGATACAGTGAAGTGATGTGTAGAACGGGCCGAAGGCGGCGAGGGTTACCCACCGGCATCCTTCGCCTGTTCAGACTATTTCCCACACACTGCAGATTCATTCGCTTGCTTAAGGTATGCAATCAGGTTGGCTCGTTCCTGATTATCCGGGATACCGGCATAGCCCATCGCCGTTCCGGGGACGACTTTCAGCGGGTTCGCAAGGAAGCGATTAAGCGTCTTTTCGTTCCACACGATCCCTGAGCGTTTCATGGCTTGTGAATACACAAAACCTTTCACACTGCCAGCACGACGACCGAACAACCCGCAATGCCTGGGCCCGGTTCGATCATAGGTGAGCGCATGACAAGCGAGACAGCGATCATAGATAGCTTTACCCGCTTTCGGATCACCCGCAAGCGGCTTGCCTGCCGCCAGCACTATGCCGGTTAGGCACAGCATGCCACCGCCGAACAACCGCGCCAGTAATGACACGTTCACGACATGAACGCGGACGGCACAGGCGCCTCACCGAGCGCATTGCGCAGAACCGCCCAGTGCATCGCCTCGTCGCCCAGAATACTCGCGGCAGCCTTGGCGAGATCGCGATTGCCGAAGAGCGGTACAGCACCGAGATAAGCACTCACCGCGCCTTTTTCGAGGGTGGAAGCAAAGCGCAGCACATCGGTCTGGGTCTTGAATGTTTCGACCGGAAAACTGTATTTGGGCTTGGCTACTGCCGGTTTACCACCCAGTTTCATGATCGTCTTCGCAAGCAGATCTGCGTGTTCCTTATGGTGTCCCTGAAAGGTCAATGCGAGGCTGAGCACTGGCTTTTGCAGCAGGCCACTTTCCGCACCCACCTGGTAAGCGGCGATAGCTTCAAGTTCCGCACCCAGCGCACTGTTCAGGATGCGCGCATCCTCCTCGGTCGACGCGCCGCCCTTTTTAGCCGCAAGCGCTTCGTTGCCTGACAGTAATGCGACCGCTACCCCTGAAAGCAACAGCCCCGATTTTCCTAGAAAGGAACGGCGTGTTTCAATGATGCTGGGTGTCTCAGTTACGATCAAATCAGACATATCAATCTCCTTTTGGTGAGAACTACAAACAATCAGGCACGATGCGCCCAATATCCTGAATCTGTGCCAACACATTGGCGACAATGCGATCACAGCGAGCGCCGTCAAAAGCAAAGGCGCCCTCGAATGCGAAGTCGATTTCACGGGCAAGCGCCTCGCGCAACAGACCTCGCGCACGGAAAAACCGCGTGCGTACTGTACCTTGTGGAATACCGAGACAAATTGACGCCTCTTCGACGGTCATTTCCTCCACCGCACGCAGTACGAAGACCGTGCGAAATGCATCGGGAAGCGCATCAATCTTGGCTTCGATCAAATGCAGCAACTCCGCGCGTAACGCCAGTTGCTCTGGCTGTGCCAAGGGCGAGTCATCCATATGCACCTCCTCAGTGACCTGCTCATATTGAGTCTCGCCGTTCAACTGGATCACCTCGGCACTGCGGCTACGCTTGCGGACGCGCGCGATGGCTTCATTGACAACGATGCGCACCAGCCATGTGGAGAGCTTGGCATCGCCGCGAAATTTACCCATTGACCGATAAGCTTGAAGATAGGCCGTCTGAACAGCATCTTCGGCTTCGGCATCGTCTCTGAGGATGCTACGCGCGGTACGGTACATCTTCTGGTTGTGGTGCCGCATGAGCAGATGGAATGCATCTTCATCGCCAGCAACGACATGCAACGCGATTTCCGCGTCAGACATATCCTTGTATTTTAATTCGAGCACAGCCAGCGTCATGTTGGCTCCCTGTTGGTTCATCGTGTATATGACATTAGATGACGGCAAGGCGAAACGCGTTCCCGTCAGGGAGATTCCACAG
>JBBRFZ010000182.1:0-3490 GCA_038241165.1 Burkholderiales bacterium
GTGATATGGCTGCCATTCAACAGTTGCACATCCAGTTGCTGGAGTTGCCAAAGTGATGACGACAATCGTACCCGCGCCGTCACGCCGCGCACAGGCAAACCATTTCGATCCAGCGCTGCTGCATGCGCGTTGCTCACTTGCAAAGAGCCTTCCAGTACGCCGCCCGGTGTGCCTTGCAGATCGGCGCTGCCCGAAACAAGCGCAGGAGGTGCGCCGTCGAACAGCCGCCCCGCGCCCAGCCCGCTGAAAGCCAATTGCAGGTGGCTGACCGGCACGTTGGAGAACGGCGCGAGCCGAGCCGTCGCATTGATACTCACCCCTGCGCCATTTCCGTCAAGCCTGACAACTACATGTTGCAGATCACCACTGGATTCGGCGGTGAAATGAATTTGCTGTAATCGTCCGGAAAGTTGCATGGCTGTATCCAGCGAGGCTTGTGCTTTCAGAATATAAGGTTTTGTTGTCGCGATTTCAGCGGAACCTGCAAATTCACCCGCCGACAGATGGGCGCGCAGCATCCGCAATTGCAAGTGATTAGCGTCGCCCATGAAGCTCGCTTCGACATTACTTGCCACAAAATCAGGGGCCGCGCCTTCTTTGCTGACGATGCTGAGAGAATCAACTTTCATCTGTGACACATTCAATGCGATTGGCAGTCTCAAACTGTCCGGCAAAACAGGCGGCCGGCCCGATGGCAGAGACAACACCTCGACTTTACTGGCGCCCAGACGCAACACCTCCAACTCGCCGCGCAACAGTGCGGCAGGCTGCCATTGTATTTGGGCGTCATGTACGGTGATACGCCATCCATCGCCATGCAGCACCAGTTGTTGCATGCCGAATGATGCAAACAACGAGCCGTTGACGCCCTGTGCGCTGAGCTTGCTCCCGCTTTGATGTTCTACGACACCGATCAACCACTGCAGGCCAGAACTGGAAGCAACCAGCCACGTCGCACCGCCCGCCAAAACCAGGCAAGGTGTCAGCACGATGACCAGCCATTTGTGGCGGCGTGACGTTCTTGTCTTCACATCACTCATCAGAATGCCACCGCGATGGAAAAATGAATGCGTATGCCCGGTTGCCCTTTTCCGTGCGCAAAATCCAGCGCCAGCGGACCGACCGGACTGCGCCAGCGTGCACCAATTCCGTAACCCTGGGACATGCGCAGTTCTGGCAAAACATCGGCCGCGCCACCGACATCTATGAACAATGCGGCCCCGAAATTGCCAAACCAATGGGTATATTCGGCACTGCCTGTCGCCATCACCCGCCCGCCGACCACCGCATTGCCTTCAATCACGCCCAGGCTCTGATATGCAAAACCGCGCACGGTCTGCGTACCGCCAACGCGGAACAGGTAGTCCTGCGGTATGCCAACACGGGAGGAGGCAGCGGTGTAACCGCCCTCGACGCGTAACGTGACCACATCGCTTTCCCCCAGGGGAAGCCATATCTGCTGACGAAAATAACTGCGTACAAAGTCCTGATCCGACAATATCGACTTGCTCGCCCCACCCACCAGCAACTGCGTCAAAGTACCCGACATCGGGAACAGAGGGTTGTCCACATTGCGTCGATTCCAATGCCAGTCCAACACCAGGGCTTGTATGGAGTCGGGGATACCTCCAAGCGGTATTTGCTGTTCCCTTTGCCCGTTCAGGCCGATACCGGTTTCGATGTCGAAAAGGGTACGGCTGCGTGTCGAACCAATTTTGTAAGTACGCGTATCCAGACCCTGAATCTGGGATTTTTCAGCGCTGGCATTCCAGGTGAAATGGTAGCCCAATGGGTTGGGTTGGGTGTCGAGTATCGTTGACACTGTCTGGCGGTTCTGTTCATAAACTATGGCACTGCTCAGCGTCCAGGCCTGATTCAGGAAGTTGTAGCTCTGGTATTTGATTTGGTTGCGCACACCGTTGTTGGTGCTATAGCCTATACCCAATGAAATCTTGCGTGATTGCGCTTCTACGATCTTGACACCGACAGGGACAGTCAGCGGTCCGGCATCGATTCCGGCAATACGGGTGTCAAAACTGACGGTCACCGAACTGAATTGGGGCATGCTCTGCAATTGGTTCTGAAACGCCAGCAACAGTTTTCGTTCATAACGTTGCCCCGGACTGAAACCCGCACGTCGGTTGACCAGCAATTTTTCATAGCGCTCCAGGCCGGTTATCTGCAAATCACCGAACAGGAAACGCGGCCCGGAATCCACCACGATATGCAAACTTGCGCTGGCATTGTCCGGATCCACTTGAGCGGAACTTTCGACCAGGCGGGCGGCGGCATAATCCTGACTTGATACTTGCGCCAGAAGTTCTGCTTTCGCTTCATCCCAGTCAGTCGCCCGAAATGGCATTCCCGGCTGCAATGACCAGGCCGCACGCAGTTGTTGCGCGCGCTGGGTTCGTTGTGCTTGCGGAAGCGACAGATCGCCGCTGAATTCGATATTCACTTCGGTGACCACGGTACGCTGACCCGGTATCACTTCCAACTCCAGCACGCCGGCCGGGGTGACATTGCGCAAGGCCACCTTACCGGAAAAATACCCCTCGATCGCCAGCAATTCCGGGATTTCCCGCTGCGCGCGACGCATGAAGATGGCACGCTCGCTTTCATTCTTTAGCAGGGTATCGGGAAGAACGAAATATTTCGAAAGTACCTCGCGCACCGTTTCGGGCGCGATCAAAGTGACTGCCGGGGCACCACTGCCTCTGGCCATAGCCAGTTCCGGCGTCAGAAATGCGCAGAGCACCACCACCAATAATAGCTTTACATGGGTAATCGACATTAATCGCAAACAGGGCAGGGCCAAAATTGTCATCAGATCCAAACGGGAACGAGTGCCATCATAACCCTGATACTCGCATCGTTAGTTTCTGCAATCAACTTTGTTCACCGGATATGGGCAAAGTGACCGCTTGGCACACCCGGCCCAGGCATAACCACCAACCGCGTAAATATCTCTTGAATTGGTGCCGGAGCCGGAATCGAACAGGTACGCTGTTTTACCCAAGCGACGGATTTTAAGTCCCTATTAATCAATAAATTGCAACACGCCACAACTAACTAAAGCAATTTCATCAATAAGTTATCGCTCAATGATTATTCTAGTTTGTCGTGCTTTGCTGTGGCTTTTTACTATCAAGTGCACCACCATTGCACCATGAAAAACCGCTGGGCTACCCCACCTTATCGTGGTGAGTGAAAGTGTAGATTTTATCTATTCCAAGTCTGTACCAGTGCATTATTGTTCCGATGAATCCATCTGCTGGTTCAACTTCGTAGTCTACATGAGTTGGGTTTATATAATATTCACTGACTGAATCAACCCAAAGTGCAAAAGGAGCTATAGTCGAAAGTGGTGTACGGGCGAAATTGACATGATGGGTTGAGGTGGTGGAGATTTCTGTAGAGAATCTGATTATCAAAGTCGGAAACTAAACAAGGAAACCATCCACCATGAGTAAAGATACGCAAAAACGAG
>JBBRFZ010000183.1:0-3326 GCA_038241165.1 Burkholderiales bacterium
CATGTCGGATTTGCATGATCGGCCCGGTCTCCCGTCGGCGAATGCGGCGAACACGGCCAGTACTCACGCTCGGGATCGAGTTCGGCGAGGAGCGTCGGAAGCATCTCATCGAAGACGATTTTGTAGAGATCCCAGGTGATCATCGGATTCTTTTCCGCGGGCCCGACGAGACCACACTCCAACTCGTTGTTGCCGCACCAGAGCGCAATGCAGGCATGGTGGCGGATGCGCCTGATGTTGTCACTGAATTCACCGCGCAAGCTTTCCAGGTACTGCTTATCCTGGAACGGATAGCCCGAGCAGGCGAACATGAAATCCTGCCAAACGCAGATACCGGCTTCGTCGCATGCGTCGTAGAACGCATCATTTTCGTAAATGCCCCCGCCCCAGGCACGCAGCATGTTCATGTTCACGGCCTTTGCATCGCCGACAAGCCGGCGGTAGTCACCGTCCGTCACGCGCGAGAGAATCGCATCGGCTGGAATCCAATTGGCACCCTTGGCAAAGAAGGCGATGCCGTTGACAACAAACTGGAAGCTCTCGCCCCATTCGTCCGCATGACGATCGAGGTGCAGCGTACGAAGACCAATCCGGCGTTTTGCAGAATCCAGCACATTGCCATCCGCATCCTTCAGCATGATCACGACATCATACAGCGGTTGCGCGCCCATGCCATTCGGCCACCAGAGCTGCGGTTCCGGTATTGAAATCTCGGCAACGGACTTCGGGCTGGCAGGCACGACCTTCCGGCCAACGGTCCTTCCGTTGAAATCCAACTGGACATCCAGGACAAGCCCCTTGGTCTTGGATACAAATTTCTTCACCCCCATTGTGGACGTCAACACAACGGAGTCGCCTTGGTGGCGCTGCGTCAGATGGACATCTTCGATCTTCGCAAGGGAATACCCCACGAGCGAAATCTCGCGCCAGATGCCGGCGGTGACGAGGGTCGGCCCCCAGTCCCAGCCGAAGTTGCACGGTTCCTTGCGGATCCAGGCGCGGTTCTTCACTTCCCGGGGACCGCCCCACGAACGCATAGGCCCGTCCGCGGCCACCCGGCCCTCAATGTATTTCGTCGCTGACTTGAAATCGATCTCAATCGTATTCTCACCGGCCAGCAGAAACTTCGTGACATCGAACGCCCACGTCCGGAACATGTTGTCGGTTTTCGCCACCCGCTTTCCGTTTACCCGGATTTCAGCCAGCGTATCCAGTCCAGAGCACGTCAGAAAAATCTTGTCGTTCTCAAGGAATTCGGGTGCGGCAGTAAACGTCCGAGCATAGCGCCAATCCGAATCCCCGATCCATTTCAGCTCGTCTTCATTCGCACGGTAGAACGGATCGGGTATCTGTGAATTGACCAGAAGATCCCTGACCACATCGCCCGGCACCGAGGACGGGAGGGTCTTCTTGAGTTTGATTTCTCCGCCGATTTGCGACAGATGCCAGGTTCCATTCAGGGATATAATCTGTTTCATTTTAAATTGAGGGGCATGAGCATGCGCTTGGTCTTTTTAACAGGGGCCGGCACGACGCGATCCGCCGGTTTTCGCCCTCACGTGAAGAGGGAGTGAAAGTTGACTTGAATGTAAAAAGCCTCCGCACCGAAATGCGGAGGCTTTCTGTTGCAGACGAATAAAAATCCGCCCCTCCCCTACTTCATGGCTTCTTCGATTGCGACGGCCACAGCAACGGTAGCACCCACCATGGGGTTGTTACCCATGCCGATGAGGCCCATCATCTCGACGTGCGCCGGGACGGAGGACGATCCGGCGAACTGTGCGTCGGAATGCATGCGGCCCATGGTGTCGGTCATGCCATAGGAGGCGGGACCTGCGCCCATGTTGTCCGGATGCAGCGTGCGGCCTGTGCCGCCGCCCGAGGCCACGGAGAAGTACTTCTTGCCCTTCTCGTTGCATTCCTTCTTGTAGGTGCCGGCAACGGGGTGCTGGAAGCGCGTCGGGTTGGTCGAGTTTCCGGTGATGGAGACGTCGACACCCTCCTGCCACATGATCGCGACACCTTCGCGGACATCGTCGGCACCGTAGCAGCGGACTTCCGCCTTGGGGCCCTTCGAGAACGCGGTTTCCTTGACGATGGCGAGCTTGCTCGTAGCATAGTCAAACTGCGTCTGGACGTAGGTGAAGCCATTGATGCGGCTGATGATGTAGGCGGCATCCTTGCCGAGACCGTTCAAGCAAACGCGAAGTGGATCTTTGCGGACCTTGTTCGCGGATTTGGCAATGCCGATCGCGCCTTCTGCGGCGGCGAACGACTCGTGTCCGGCGAGGAAGCAGAAACACTTGGTCGATTCGGTCAGCAGCATCGCACCGAGATTACCGTGGCCGAGACCGACCTTCCGGTCGTCCGCGACGGACCCGGGTATACAGAAGCATTGGAGCCCTTCACCGATTGCTCGGGCGGCTTCAGCAGCTTTGGTGCATCCCTTTTTCAGGGCAATCGCCGCGCCGACCGTGTAGGCCCAACCGGCGTTGTCAAAAGCGATGTTCTGGACACCCTTGACGATATCGATGGGATTAAAGCCCTTGGCTTTGCAGATCTCCAGACATTCTTCAATGGAGTTGATACCGTATTTTTTGAGCTCGGCGAGAATCTGGGGCTCACGGCGGTTATATGATTCAAAAAGTGGCATGGTATGTTGTCCTTCCTTATTCCGCACGCGGATCGATGCTCTTGACGGCACCGTCTTCCTGAGTTGTACGACCATAATTGCCGGTCGCCTTGGCAAGGGCTTCGTTTGCATCCGTACCCTTTTTAATGAGATCCATCATCACGCCGAGACGGACGAACTCGTAGCCGCAGATTTCGCCGTTTGCATCGAGGTGGATTTTCTTGACGTAGCCTTCCGCCATTTCAAGATAGCGCGGGCCCTTGGCCTTGGTTGCGTACATGGTGCCGATCTGCGAGCGCAGACCCTTACCCAGGTCCTCAAGACCGGCGCCGATCGGGAGGCCGCCTTCCGAGAAGGCCGACTGCGAGCGCCCGTAGACGATCTGCAGGAAGAGTTCACGCATTGCGGTATTGATAGCATCGCAGACGAGGTCGGTATTGAGAGCCTCCAGAATCGTTTTGCCGATGAGGATTTCGGAGGCCATCGCGGCAGAATGCGTCATGCCGGTGCAGCCGATCGTCTCGACAAGCGCTTCTTCGATGATGCCCTCTTTGATATTGAGCGTGAGCTTGCACGCACCCTGCTGCGGTGCGCACCAGCCAACGCCGTGCGTCAGGCCGGAAATGTCCTTGACTTCCTTAGCCTGAACCCATTTGCCCTCTTCGGGGATGGGGGCCGGACCGTGGTTACAACC
>JBBRFZ010000184.1:0-3294 GCA_038241165.1 Burkholderiales bacterium
CCATCCTGCTATTGGGACTGGTGACACTGATACAGTTGCGCAGCGGCTATTACCATTTGAAAAACACCCTGGCGCTGCGTTCTGTGTCTGCAAATATTGCGTTGACTTTTCCGCTCCTTCGTTCAGGGCTGATTGCGGCGCATGACCAGCCGCTGTTATCGCCCTATGCCGAAATGTATATGTTTTTCTATACCGAGGTGAATGCCGATCACATCAAGCAGAAGATCGAGATGGGTGCCAATGTGCTGCACTTTCTGCCGATTGCGCCGGTTGTTTACCGGCAAGCGTTTTTTCTGGCACAGGACGGCCAGTTGGCAAAGGCCGAGCAACTGATGGAACAGGCCATCTGGTCATACCCGGGGGATGCCGAAGCCGATAAATTTCTGGAGAGTTTGGCAGAGAAAGATCCCGCTCATTTTTCGGCTCTGTTAAAATTTGCAGTTCAAAAAGAAAAGGAGCATGCCCGTGCAGTTCATCACCAGTAACATCCTTTCAATATCGATCGCATTTGTCAGCGGAATCATGCTGTTGTGGTCGCTGTTCGGGAATCGTTTTCGCGGAATCAAAGAGGTGGATACCACAGCTGCGTTGCAACTCATCAATCACAAGGATGCAATCGTTCTGGATGTGCGCGAGCGGAGCGAATACGACGCCGGTCATGTGCTGAATTCGAAATTCATTCCATTGGGCAAGCTCAAGGAGCGCATGGGCGAGCTGGAAAAGTTCAAGGATCGCCCCATTGTGGTGGTATGCAGAAGCGGTAATCGTTCCGGTACAGCTTGCTTTTTACTGGCCAAGCAGGGGTTTGCCCAGTCTTACAATCTGGCGGGCGGTGTTCTGGCCTGGCAGAAGAACAAATTACCGTTGGAAAAATAAACATGGAAAAAGTATTGATGTATAGCACCGGCATGTGTCCCTACTGCGATCGTGCCGAACGGTTGCTGAAGCGCAAAGGCGTGCAGCAGATCGAAAAGGTCCGGGTCGACCTGCATCCTGAATTGCGCATCGAGATGATGGAAAAAACCGGACGGCGTAGCGTGCCGCAAATTTACATCAACGAGGTCTATGTCGGCGGCTACGATGACCTTGCTGAACTTGATCAAGCCGGCGAACTGGACGGACTTTTGGCGAAGTCCTGATTTTGGTAATAATATTTCAAGGAAATCATCATGACAGAAGCCGTTGAAGAGAATAAGCAGCCGGTTTTCAATCTGGACAAAATCTACGTAAAGGATCTGTCGCTGGAAATTCCACACGCGCCGACCATATTTTTGTCGCGGGAAAGTCCCCAGGTCGATATTCAACTGCATACCCAGGCCGGCTCGGTTGAAGACGGATTGTTCGAGGTGCTGGTGAAGGCTACGGTCACTGCCAAGATTGGCGAAAAGGTCATGTTCCTGGTCGAGGTCGAGCAGGCGGGAATTTTCCAGATACGCAATGTGCCGACCGAAGAGCTGGAGCCGATTCTGGCAGTGATGTGCCCGAACATTCTGTTCCCGTATTTGCGCGAGGCTGTCTCAAGCGTGGTGGTGCGTGGCGGCTTTGCACCGGTGCTGCTGAACCCGATCAATTTCGATGCGATTTACCAGCAGCAGAAACAGCAGCAACTGGTACAGGCCGCCGCTCCGGGCACTACCCACTGATGAAACTGCTTCATTCCTTGCGTTTGGCTGCTCTGTTGGCACTGATTTTTGCTGCTGGTGCGGCCCAGGCAGTCGAATATGTGTCGGTCGGAGAGAGCAACGCGATACTTTATGATGCGCCCTCGACCAAGGCAAAAAAACTGTTCGTGGTGAACCGCTATATGCCTTTCGAACAAGTTGTCACGCTGGAACGCTGGGTGAAGGTGCGTGACAGTTCGGGCGGATTGTATTGGGTGGAAAAGCAAGACTTGAGCAACAAGCGCTATGTGTTCGCGATTTTGCCGCTGGTCGATGTTCGTGCAGCTCCCGATTCAGGTTCGGCGAGGCTGTTTCAGGTTCGCAGGCAGGTCGCGCTGGAATTTATTCAATCAACCGGGACCGGCTGGGTCCGGGTGCGCCACCAAGACGGAAACATGGGCTATGTGCGCAGAGTCGAGGTTTGGGGCGGCTGAGATGAAAATAACGATCATCGGCGCGGGGGCATGGGGAACCGCACTCGCCATCAGCCTGTCGGCCAGCCATCGTGTAACACTTTGGGCCCGCAATGCGGATCAAATTTCCGGGATGCAGGACACGCGGTATAACAATCGTTACCTTCCCGGGAATTTGCTGCCTGCTGAAATCGAGTTAAGTTCAGATTTTCCCGCAGCAGTGGCCGTTGCAGAGTTGGTGATCATTGCCGTGCCGACAGCCGCTTTGCGCCCGGCACTGCTTCAGCTTGTGCAACTGCATCGGCTTTTCAACGTGGTCTGGCTGTGCAAGGGATTCGAGGCGGAGAGCGCAAAGTTACCGCATCAGGTTGTTACCGAAGTGTTGCCAGAAGGATTCAAATACGGGGTATTGTCCGGACCCAGCTTTGCACAGGAAGTCGCGCGGGGTTTTCCAACTGCATTGACGCTCGCCTCTGCCGATGAGGAATTTGCGCGCAGTACCGCGCAGGCGCTCCATCATGCGTATCTGCGCGTCTATTTCAGCAATGACATGGTGGGAGTCGAAGTCGGCGGTGCGGTGAAAAACGTGATGGCGATCGCGGCAGGCATTTGCGATGGTATGGGGCTGGGCCTTAATGCCCGCGCCGCATTGCTGACTCGTGGCCTGGCCGAGATTACCCGACTCGGTTTGAAACTCGGCGGACGTTCTGAAACCCTGAGTGGGCTTTCCGGCGTGGGTGATTTGATTCTCACCTGTACCGGCGATTTGTCGCGTAACCGACAGGTTGGTTTGCTGCTGGTGCAACAGCACGACCTGGAGGAGATATTGCGCAGGCTAGGGCATGTTGCCGAGGGAGTTTACACGGTGCGTGAAGTGCATCATCTTGCCCAGCGACTGGGTGTCGCAATGCCGATCAGTGAAGCTATCTATAGCATCCTCTATGAGCATGTGCCCGCCGCAGAAATGGTTACAACACTGCTTAATCGCACACCCAATCTGGAATTCGATAGCGTTTGAATCACGCCGGCATCCCAGGTTAATTCCTGCGACGGAACACCATATCCCACACCCCGTGTCCCAGACGGATCCCGCGCTGCTCGAACTTGGTGAGCGGACGATAATCCGGGCGTGGTACATAGCCCGCCGCCGTATTTTCCAGTAACGCTTCTGCAGCCAATACCGCCAGTACCTGTTCGGCGTAATCCTGCCAATCGGTGGC
>JBBRFZ010000185.1:0-3099 GCA_038241165.1 Burkholderiales bacterium
GCTTCTTCGATGGCCAGCGTGATGGTGGCGGCGGTGGTGTTGCCGTAGCGGTCGAGATTGAGCACGACGTGGTCCATCGAAACGCCCATCTTCTCGGCAATCGCGCTGATGATGCGGAGATTGGCCTGATGGGGTACAACGCACGCGAGGTCGGCGCTCGAAAGGCCCGCCATCGCCAGGGCTTGCTCAGAAATTTCGGTCATGCCGCGCACGGCGGCCTTGAAAACCTGATTGCCTTCCATCTTGATGAAATGCTGGCGGTTGTCGACCGTCTCATGCGAGGCGGGCAATGCGGAGCCGCCGGCCTCAATCCGGATCAGCGAAGCAAGTTCGCCTGCGGAACCCATGGCGTTTGATACGATGCCGCGCGAGGTGCCCGTGCCTTCCTCGAGGATGACGGCACCCGCGCCGTCGCCGAAGATGATGCAGGTGCCGCGATCCTGCCAATCGGTAATCGCGCTCATTTTCTCGGCACCGATGACCATGACCTTCTTCGCGGCACCGGTGAGGATGTACTGCCGTCCGATGTCAAGGGCATAGACGAAGCCCGAACAGGCGGCGGAAATATCAAAGCACGTCGCATTGACGAGGCCGAGTTTGGGTTGGACGTAGCAGGCGGTGGAAGGCGTGAGGGTGTCTGCCGTGATCGTGGCTACGATCAGAAGATCGATCTCCTCTGGCTTCACGCCGGCATTTTCGAGCGCCGCGCGCCCGGCCTTCGTCGCCAGATCCGAACACGTCTCATCCGAGGCTGCAATACGGCGTTCACGGATTCCGGTACGGGTGACAATCCACTCGTCGTTAGTATCAACGAGCTTGGCGAGCTCGTTGTTGGTGAGGATCTTTTCGGGGACCCATGCGCCGACACCGGCGATCACGGCTGATTTTGTCGAGACGGGGTTGAACATTGGTGTGGCTGCCTTAGTTACCTGGAGGGCGGTGGCGTGGTGGAATTGTTGGCGAGCGCCTCCAGTTGGTCGGATATTTTCTGGGTTACATTATTTTTGACGGCTTCCACGGAAACGCGTATTGCGTGGAATATGGCCTTGTGTGAGGATGCGCCATGCGTGATGATCACGGTACCGTTGACACCCAGTAGCGGTGCGCCGCCGTACAATTCCGGATCCATACGCTGCTTCATGCTGCGCAGTGCGCCCTTCAGGCATAACGCCCCGAGGAGACGCAGGGGATTGGCCTTGAACTCATGCTTCATCCAATGGCCGATGGCCCGCGCCGTGCTTTCCACCGTCTTCAGCAGGACGTTCCCCACGAAGCCGTCGCAGACCACCACGTCCGTAACGCCTTCGAAAAGGTCGTGTCCCTCGACGTTGCCCCGGAAGGTGATGAGTTTGTTCGCCCGCAGGCGCTCAAGCGTCCTCTTGGTCACGTCGTTGCCCTTCAGGTCTTCCCCGCCGATGCTCAGCAGGCCGACCACTGGGTCCTTCTGGTTCATGATCGCCTCGGAGTACAGCTTGCCCATGACGGCAAACTGCTCCAGTTCGATCTCTTCGCAGTCGGTATTCGCACCGGCATCAAGCACCAGCACGGGGCGGCCCGTTGTTGTGGGCAGCACCATGCCGATTGCCGGGCGTTTCACGCCGGGAGCACGCCGGAGCACAAAGATCGCCGCTGCGACCATCGCGCCGGTGCTTCCGGCAGAAAGAAAGGCATCAGCCTCGCCTGTTTTGACGAGTTCCATGCCACGGTATATCGACGAATCACGTTTCGTGCGTACCGCCTGCGCTGGGGGTTCGCACATGGCGATCACCTGCGTGGTGTGGACGATGCGGAGGCGCTGGGACGCAGACACGCCGTTAGCGGCGAGCTCCGTTTTAATGGCGGTCTCGTCACCTAAAAGGATGATCTCAATATCGTGCGGCATGGCCTTGGAGGCTTCCACCGCACCCTTGACGATCTCCCGTGGGGCGAAATCGCCGCCCATGGCATCCACTGCGATACGCATCGGATTTTGCCTGACTATTCGGCGGTGTCGATCGTCACCACCTTGCGGCCACGATACATACCGCAGTTTTTGCAGACGCGATGGCTCTCGCGGTTGGCTCCGCACTCAGGGCAAACTGAGACGCTTGCAATTTCTGCCTTCTTCTGTGCACGGCGCATCCGCACGCGCATCTTCGACTTCTTCCGTTTTGGTACGGCCATTTTGAACTCCGATTTCTGTTGATGAGATTGTTGTCAGACCAGCTTGTCTAGTGCAGCCCATGGGTTGCTACTGGTGGTGTCGCTACAGGTGCAGGATCCTTCTGAGAATGGCTTGCCGCAGGTCGGACATACGCCTTGACAGTCGGTCTTGCACACCGGGTGGTTTGGAAGGGCAAGTAGAATAGCGTCTCTTAGCTCCGAAGTCAAGTCCACTTCTGCAACATCTCCGGATACATCTACCGAAAAACAGAGGGGCTCTGCCATGTCAATGACCATGTCGCAACCGCAACGCGAGCAAATCCCGCTGAATTCGGCCGAGACCGAGCCCTCGATCAGCAACTCGTCGCCGAAGAGCTTCGCGACAATTTTCCAGCGCATCGGCCCCGAGGGATGCACAATATCGGTGCTATCCGTCGGCCACGCAAAGACATCGCTCGTTTCCTCCCCCGAGAATTTCGATCCGGCAGGCGTGAGATTAGCTAGTTGAAGTATCATATCTTTCCGTTCAGACTGTTGAGAACCACCTTGCGTTCAATATAGAGCTGTACGGCGGCAGGGACGAACAGGCTGGTGTCTCCGGCATAGCGCGCCACTTCACGTACCGTACTGGAGCTGACGTAGCTGTGGTCTTCCTTTGGCATCATGAAGAGCGTTTCGATTTCGGGGGCCAGCTTGCGGTTCGTGAGAGCCATCTGGAACTCGTATTCGAAGTCGCTGTAAGCCCGGAGTCCACGCAAGACGACACGGATGTTCTTCTTGCGCATGAAGTCGACCAGCAAACCCTCCATTTTTTCGACCGTCACGTTGTCCATCTCGCTCGCGACTTCCCGTGCCATGTCCATACGCTCCTCGCACGTGAACATCGAACCCGTCTTGGTCGAGTCCGCCGCAATCGCAAGAATGACGTTGTCAAAAAGTCCGCAGGCACGCTCCAAG
>JBBRFZ010000186.1:0-3099 GCA_038241165.1 Burkholderiales bacterium
CAGCGCCGACCTCAAGCTGAAGGTCAAGGACGAATTGGCGCAGCCTATCGCCGACGGCGCGCAGATCTTTTTTGACTGTGTCACCAACGACGGCAAGATCCTCGCCTGCGGGAATGGCGGTTCGGCGGCCGACGCCCAGCAATTTGCGGCGGAACTGCTGAACCGTTTCGAAAAGGAACGCCCCGGCCTGGCGTCTGTCGCGCTGACCACCGACACCTCGCTGCAGACCTCGATCGCCAACGATTACGACTATAACCAGATATTTTCCAAACAGGTGCGCGCGCTGGGCCTGCCCGGAGACAGTCTTCTGGCGATCTCCACCAGCGGGAATTCACCGAATGTAGTCGCGGCCATCCATGCCGCCCACGAACGCGATATGCGCGTGATCGCGCTGACCGGGCGCAACGGTGGCGAGATGGCCAAGGCGCTGCGCGAGGGTGACGTATTGATCTGCGTGCATGCGCAAAGCACCGCGCGCATCCAGGAAGTGCACCTGGTGAGCCTGCATTGCCTGTGCGATATAATTGACTATCTGCTGTTGGGTGAATGATCGCGTGCCTTTTATCCGCCGTGCGAATCGCTTGAATTGCTGAACCGAATGTACCCCGCTCCCGCTTTCGAAATCAAACTGTGCAAAGCCGGCGATCTGTCAGCACGGGCTGCCGCGCTGCCGCATCCGCTGGTGTTCACCAACGGCTGTTTCGATGTGCTGCACCGCGGCCATGTGACCTACCTTGCCCAGGCGCGCGCGTTGGGGTTATCGCTGATCGTCGGCGTGAACAGCGATGCGTCGGTGAAGCGGCAAGGCAAGGGAGATGACCGCCCGATCAATTCCGAGCAGGACCGCATGATGGTACTCGCCGCGCTGGAGTCGGTCAGTCTGGTGGTCAAGTTCGACGAAGACACGCCGCTCAACCTGGTACTCGCCTGCCGCCCCGATGTATTGGCAAAAGGCGGCGACTGGAAGATCGAGAACATCGTTGGCGCCAGCGAGGTGCAAAGCCGGGGCGGATCAGTGCACAGCATCCCGTTCCTGCACGAACGCTCCACCACTGCACTGTTGAAAAAGATACGCTCCCTCTGACTGAAGTGACAATAACTGGACACCAACAATGACCGAACAACCAACTGACATCACCCTGCACCAGAAATCACGAGAACTGGAAATCGCATTCGCAGACGGCTTGCGCAGCAAATTTCCCTTTGAATTTTTGCGCGTGAATTCTCCCTCGGCGGAGGTCCGCGGCCACGGCCCTGGGCAGGAAACGCTGCAGGTCGGCAAGCGCAACATAAATGTTCTGAACATCGAGCCGGTGGGCAGCTACGCGATCAAGATCGACTTCGACGACGGCCACGACACCGGGTTGTACAGTTGGGAATACTTGCGGGTTCTGGGCGAAAACCAGGACAAGATCTGGCAGGATTACCTCAGCCAGATGGAAGCAGCAGGCGCCTCGCGCGATTCGGCAAAATGATCTTCCGCGCAATCTTCAGCCTGGACAGATAAAAGCATAAGGAGCAACAAATGGCAGACACCCATTTCGGTTTCGAGACTGTTGCAGAAGAAGATAAAGCCAAAAAAGTAGCCGGTGTGTTCACTTCCGTCGCAAGCAAATACGACGTGATGAACGACCTGATGTCGGCCGGCCTGCATCGTTTGTGGAAGCGCTTTGCGATCAGCGTCAGCGGCGTGCATCGCGGCCAGCGCGTGCTGGACGTGGCGGGCGGCTCGGCGGACCTGTCGCGCCTGTTCCTCAAGCAAGTCGGCGAGACCGGCCAGGTCGTGCTCACTGACATCAACAACGCGATGCTGCGCGTCGGCCGCGACCGCCTGCTCGACGAGGGCATCGCTACCCCCACCACGCAATGCGACGCCGAACACCTGCCCTTCCCGGATGATTATTTCGACTGCGTCAGCATCGCCTTCGGCCTGCGCAATGTCACGCGCAAGGATGCCGCGCTACGCGAGATGAAGCGCGTGCTCAAACCGGGCGGACGTGTCATCGTGCTGGAATTCTCCAAGGTCGCCAAGCCGCTGGAAAAAGCCTACGACTTCTACTCTTTCAAATTATTGCCGAAGATGGGCGAACTGATCGCCAAGGATGCGGACAGCTATCGCTACCTCGCCGAATCTATCCGTATGCATCCGGGGCAGGAAGAACTCAAGCAGATGATGGTCGATGCCGGACTGGAGCGGGTCGAGTACTTCAACTTGACCGGCGGTGTGGTGGCAGTGCATCGGGGGTATAAGTTGTAGCGCTATCATCCACAATAATTATGTCAGCCTGCTTATATTGTGGTGCAGAAGCGAGCACTATTGAACATGTGCCTCCACGAAGTTTCTTAGAAAAGCCATTTCCCAGAAACTTAACCACCGTTCGTGCATGTTCCGTCTGTAATCAGGGTTTTTCAAAAGACGAAGAGTATGCCATTGCACTACTTGCACAAATTGGCACTTCTGATTATCTGCAAGAAAAAGTAGAACCTAACGGAATAATTGATAGAGCATTTTCTAGATCTCCTAGTTTTGAACAAAGATTCATCGATCGACTCAAAACTGACGAAAAAGGCCATGTGTTTATTGAACCAGAAAATGAGCGGCTAGAAAAAGTTTTGATTAAAATTGTTTGTGGGCTATTTTGGCTGAAATATAAAAGACTTGCTCGACCAGCTACCCCAGGCCCAATTGATTTCTGGCCATTTAATATCGAGGATAGCCGCCCTGTTGGGTATTTTCTCCCTGCGTTCACTGAACGATTCGCTCCAAAACGATGGACAATTGTTCAAAATAACGTTTTCGAGTATCTGTTTGCAAAGCTGCTAAATGACCAACTTTGTTGCATCATTAACTGGCATAGAACACTTTGGATAATGTGCATTGTGCCGCATCCTTTATCCTGTCCTTCGCACACAGATCAACAAGAAATCAAACTCAATTTTGATTGATAGGTATCATTCGTCAACTACCTTACTTTTTAAATATTTTTAATGGAGTCCAATCGTGACCGGTTTACCCAAGTGTCCCCAATGCAATTCCGAATTCACCTACGCAGACGGCAATATGTACATCTGTCCGGAATGCGCGCATGAATGGAGCAA
>JBBRFZ010000187.1:0-3088 GCA_038241165.1 Burkholderiales bacterium
GATCGTGGGGCGCTCGATTCAGGGCGCGGGCGCGATTTCTGCCGCTGTCACCGCGCTGCTTGCCGATCTTACCCGGGAAGAGCACCGCACCAAGGCAATGGCGATGATAGGATCGACAATCGGCCTGGCCTTCGCCGCCTCGATGGCGCTCGGACCGCTGCTCTACCAGATGATAGGCGTACCGGGCATGTTCGCGCTTACCGGCATACTTGCACTGGCGGCGATGGTTGTGGTTTATACGGTGATTCCCGACCCCAAGGCCAGCCATTTCCATTCCGATGCGGAGGTGGCGCCGGCGCGCCTGCAGGATGTGCTGCGCGATGGCCAGTTGTTGCGTTTGAATTTCGGTATTTTTGCCTTGCATGCCGCGCAGATGGCGATGTTCGTGGTGATTCCCTTTGCCCTGAGAGATACCGGTGGCTTGCCGGAAGCCCAGCACTGGAAGATTTATCTGCCGGTGATGCTGGGTGCGTTCACTATTATGGTGCCGGCGATCATTTACGGCGAGAAGAAGGCGAAACTCAAGCCGGTCTTCGTCTCCGCGGTGGCCATGCTGCTGCTGTCGCAATTGCTGATGACCGTGCTGATCAAGGATTTCTGGGGCATAGTGGCGATGCTGCTGCTGTTTTTTATTGCCTTCAACATCCTGGAGGCGAGCCTGCCCTCGTTGATTTCCAAGATTGCACCGGCGCGCGCAAAGGGTACCGCGATGGGCGTGTATAATACCTCGCAAGCGCTTGGCCTGTTTACCGGCGGCGTGGCCGGGGGATTTCTTTCCCATTATGCTGGCCAGTGGGCTGTGTTCGCATTCGGCGCCGCAATGAGCTTTTTGTGGCTGGTGATGGCTGCCAGCATGAAAACGCCGCCGGCGGTGCGCACCAAAATGTACCACATCGAACCCATGTCCGCTGATGCTGCGCGCGAACTGTCGCGCCGGTTGACCGGCCTGTCCGGTGTCATGGAAGCGGTCGTCGATCCTGAGGAGGGCTCGGCCTACCTCAAGGTGGAAATGGCGGGATGGGATGAAGAGGGCGTTGATAAATTGATTGGAGGAGCGTGAAATGGCATCAGTGAATAAGGTGATTCTTGTCGGGCGCCTGGGCAAGGACCCGGAAACCCGTTATATGCCGAATGGCGAGGCGGTGACGAACGTGACCCTGGCGACCAGCGAAACCTGGAAGGACAAGAGCGGCGAAAAACAGGAAAAAACCGAGTGGCATCGGGTGACCTTCTACCGCAAGCTGGCGGAAATCGCCGGCGAATACCTGAAAAAAGGCAGCATGGTCTACGTCGAGGGCCGCCTGGAAACACGCAAGTGGACCGACAAGGAAGGCAAGGAACGCTACACCACCGAGATCATCGCCAATGAGATGCAGATGCTCAGCAGCCGCAGCAGCGGCGGCGGCAACAGCTTCGAGGTGGTGGACAAGCCTGCAGCAAGTGGCAGCAGCGCGAAACCGGCCAAGAGCGGTGGGGACTTCGACAATTTCGAGGATGATATTCCGTTCTGAACGGCTACCTGCGATAATTTGTGTAAAGTATTAAACTAAAGCCCCTGTTTACAGGGGCTTTTCTATTACTGACCTTGAAATTTAAGTGTAAATACTGTTTATGGCAAGTGATTACGGTAACTACACGCCATGGCCGGCAATCCAGCCATACCACCTGTGTGATATTAGGATAATATGACCAGATCATCATGGGGGTTGCTCAAAACATCTGGTAATGACAACAATATTGCAATCAGGACTAAACCGTTTGGATTTACGGTCTGAATATCGGACAGGGATATGTGACCCAATTTCTGAGTTTTACGTTCCTTGCCTGCGCAATTCTAGCTTCTACAAGCGGGCAGTCGGATATTTCCGGTCAAGCATATATCTAATAATCGGCCCTGCAATCGTTGATTTCGCACGTCGCGGTGGAAAAATTCAATTAATCTGCTCGCCCGAACTCAATGCTCGTGATTCTGAGGCAATCAGCGCAAGCTATCTTGAGCGAGAGAATGTTGCCAAGGTGCGACTGATCGAGGAGATAGACTGTCTTCTTGCGGATTCATCTGCTGAATACCCCATTCGAATACTGGCAACGCTTATTACTGTAGGTGCCCTGGAAATCAAGATTGCCATCCGTGCGCCCTCTCATGGTCTGTACCATGAAAAAATCGGCATATTTATTGATGAAGCGCTTAACAGAGTAAGCTTCATTGGCTCCGCCAACGAATCATGGAGTGGTTGGCATCCACACGGCAATTTTGAATCTGTTGAGATTTTTTGCAGTTGGCGACATAGCCTGGAAGATGAAAGGTCTGCGCGCCACGAGGCAAACTTTGATCGGCTCTGGGCAGGTAAAACGCCGGAGGTGCAAATAATTCCTTTCCCAGAAGCCGCGCTCCATTATCTTTGCAAGCATGCTCTAAAAAGCCTTGATGAAGCTGAACAGGGCCTTTCATCGCTCCTCTTACTACGATCAGCCAAGCGCACACCATTGCCACATCAAATCAGCGCGATTAATGCGTGGAAAAAGCAAGGGTGCCGTGGAGTTTTTGAACATGCCACCGGCAGTGGAAAAACCTACACTGCACTTGAGGCAGCACGAGGCCATTTAGATAAAGGTCTACCAGCGCTGATTCTTGTGCCAAGCCGGCTTCTACTTGAGCAATGGGTTGGTGAAATCAAGACCGAATTGCCTGATGCAACCATTACCCTTGCTGGCGCAGGCAATGATCGCTGGAAGGAGGCGGGACGGCTGCGACGCCTTAGCGCCCCAGACGCCATTGGCCCGCGCATTATCCTCGCGACGATGCAGACAGCCGCCACTGAAGCTTTTCGGCTTGGTATTGCCCAAGGCGCACACCTGATGATTATTGCCGATGAAGTACATCAAATCGGTAGCCCTCACAACGCGCAGTGTTTGCAAATTGACACAGGGCCACGTTTGGGACTTTCGGCAACACCAAAACGTTTTGGCGATCCTGAAGGTACCGCCAAAATATTGGAATACTTTGGCCCCGTCGTTCCACCCGCCATCACATTGGCAGACGCGGTTAAATCAGGACGTTTGGTTGAATATGAATACCACCCCTACC
>JBBRFZ010000188.1:0-3024 GCA_038241165.1 Burkholderiales bacterium
GATAAGGGGTTGCTCAGCGGATTCCATCAGGGATAGAGGCTAAATGCTTCACACAAAATCCGGATGTATGGCTGCAATCTTTACCTTCTCAAAATCATCGATTAAAAGCTTGGCAAAAGTGGGCGTCCATGTATGGATCAAAAGCGTGTCTGATAAAACTGCTGATGAAACTACTAGCCATCTCACTAAGGCAGCAAGCTGCCAAGTGATTGGTTATAGCCATTCGACTAAGCAAGCAAACAACGCTTGCCAAGTCGCTGGTTATAAACTCTCAGTCATAATCATCACCAAAAATGAAGTTGAAAATATCCGCGCCTGCCTGGAATCTGTGAAGTGGGCTGACGAAATAATCGTGGTGGATTCCGGTAGCGTCGATGCGACGGTGGATATATGTCGCGAGATGGGCGCACAAGTCCGTGAGCATGATTGGCCGGGCTTTGGCAAACAAAAAAACCGAGCACTTTCCTACGCAACAAACGAATGGGTATTTTCGCTGGATGCCGATGAACGAGTGACTCCTGAGCTAAAAGCACAGCTTATCAACGCAATGGGGGGTGGCAGTAATGATGGATTTTACGTGCCGCGCCTCTCTCAGTTCTGCGGACGTTTTATCAGGCATTCCGGCTGGTATCCGGATTACGTGCTGAGGCTATTCAAAAGATCCAAGGGACACTTCTCAGATGACATGGTGCACGAGCGGGTGATACTTGAGGGTGTTGCCGGACAACTGACCAGCCCGTTGTTACATTACAGCTATCTCAATCAAGCGGATGTGCGGCGCAAAACCGAGCAGTATGCCAAGGCAGGCGCTTTGCAAATGTTGAAGAAGGGTAAAACAGCCACGATTGTGGATGCGCCATTGCGTGCAGGCTGGGCTTTCATCAGGACCTACCTGCTCCGGATGGGATTTCTTGACGGTATGGCCGGCTTTAAAGTCGCCATGATGAATACCAGGACAACTTATCTGAAATATAAACAGCTGAGAACAATGCGTTTAACCGAAACAGCGCTTTAGCCTGCTGCGCAGCAATTGCCAGCGCAACTGACGGGTATTTTCAGGTTCGTCCAGGATCAAGCCCTGAGCGGTCTGACCACGGCGCAGGAAATACCGGTCAAATACCGATTGGCGCATCCCCCACTTGTTAAGGAATTGCCTGCTTCCATCGTTTTTCTTCACCTTGCCGGTGGATTTGCATTGGAAGTGATAGACCAGGGAGTCGCCCATACCCAGAAAGATTCGACAACCGGCGTGCCATAGTTTCATCGAAAAGTCATTGTCACTGCTCATGCCCGGAGAAAACTCGCTGCTGTATCCGCCTACCTTGAACCACCAGCGCTTGCTGACCAGTGTGGGAGGCCAAGTTGCGCCAAACCAATCCTCTTTGCGCAGTTGCGGTAATTGTGCGAGCAACCTGGATTCATCGAAATTTGTAGCATCACTGCCGTAATCGCGAACGATTACGCAGGGATTATTGGTTTCGCGCGGTTCAATCATGGTGCCGGAAAGCATGAACAGATCGGTATCGAATTGCTGGAGTTTATTTACCAGTGCCGTGTCCCATCCGGGGCAGCAATACATGTCGTCGTTCAGGTACAAGATGTAATCCTGTTTCGCATGCATCGCTGCTTCATTCACTGCCAAACAGATACCGACATTTTGTGGCGAATAGGTGTAATCAAGCTGTTGCGCACGTATCCATTCAAGCGTTCCGTCACTTCCGTCGTTTACGTGAACTATGATCTGGTGGGCAAACGTCGAATTGTCGCGAATGCTGCGAACGCAGAGTTTAATGAGTTCCAAATTGTTCCAAGTGGGAATGAGTATCGAAAACATGCTGTGAGGATCCTCTGGTTAGCCAATACTTTCAATATTCAAGCAATTGGCCAGGTTGGAATATATTTCTAGGCACTAATTGCAGCGACTTTTAAATGTTCAGACTCGACCGACAAATCCTGGATTGCCGCAATGACCTTGGACACAGGAAGATTCTGCAAGCAATCGCTCAAACTGGCATTATGACGGTCGCAACCCTCTTCCATGCACGGCACACAATCGCCCGCACCCTGAACCAGCACCACATTATTGACGCGTTGGGTGCCTTTCATTCTGTAAGGATTGGTATATTGTTCATACCCTTTTGGCCATGGTCCCCATTTCACCGGGTTGGACGGCCCGAATAGCGCGACGGTGGGGGTACCAAGCGCCGCCGCCATGTGTGTCAGCGCCGTGTCCGGCCCGACGTAATATTTTGCACGACTGATGAGAAAGGCATTCTCGGCCAGACCGAGCTTTCCGGCTATGCTCACCGTAGATGGGGGCATGGAACGGTATATCTGATCGACATAAGCCAACTCGGCGGGGTCACTGCTTCCTGTAAGCACCGAACGGATACCATTTTCTGCCAGCCACTTCGCCAGCTCGATCCATCCATCCCGTTGCCACATTTTGTAGGAAAATTTGGGTGACATGTGCAGCACTGCAAAAGTCTCTGCACGAATATCAAACGGTAGCGCTGCGGCAACCGATATTTCATCTGACGGACTCCAGGCCACAACAACTTCATTGTTGCGTTTAATGCCCAACAAATCCACAAGTCCGAGATTGGTCAACACGGTATGGCGATCAACATGTTCAAAATTTGCCCAGCGTGTGAGCAGATATTGTTTCCAGTGTTCCTTTTTACTGCCATCCTGCATTCCAATATGTGTTTTTCCGGCAATCCAGGTATACAGGGTCGGCCGGTCACCCAGCAGGGTTGTAAGCGCAAGATCGTATCTGCGAAACAAGCTGAGTATCAGGCGCAAGTGCTGCCAGAACCGTGGACGCGCCGGTACGGTAATCACACGGTCAATGTCCGGGTTGCGCAGCAGCACTCCCTCGGTACCCGCGAAAACCAAAACGTCAATTTTCGCCTGTGGCCACGCCAGGCGTAGCGAACGGATAACGGGCGTGGACAACAACACATCTCCTATGCGCAAGGTTACGGTCACCAGTATGCGGCTCGGTGCTCTCAAGATCGCTCC
>JBBRFZ010000189.1:0-2974 GCA_038241165.1 Burkholderiales bacterium
ATGCGGGTGTTGTCCGAAAGTCTCCAGCAAAGCGTGGATCTGATCACCGACCTGACAAATGAAATCCCGGGTATGGTGTTCCAGTATCGCTTATTGCCCAATGGCGATACCTATTTCCCCTACGCCAGTCAGTGAATCAAGGATATTTACGAAATGACGCCCGAACAGGTCATGCGCAGCGCATCCGCTGTACAACAGATCATTCATCCGGATGACCTTGGGCATTACCTTGCGTCGTTCAATGAATCCGCTGCCAGCCTGACGCCCTGGCGTTTGGAGTACCGTGTCATCTTGCCAAGACAACGTCTGCGCTGGCGCCAGGGACATGCCCGTCCTATCAGACTGGAGGACGGCAGCATCCTTTGGCATGGCTTTATCGCCGATGTGACCGAACGCAAGCGCATCGAGATTGAATTACAGGAATTCGCCACAATCGACTTTCTGACACAGCTGCCCAACCGGCGCTATTTCATGGCGCGCATGGATGAAGAACTGGCGCAAATCAAGCGTATCCCAAGTCCCCATTCTGCGGTGCTGATGTGCGACCTTGATCTGTTTAAACGCATCAATGACAACCATGGTCATGCGTTCGGTGATCTTGTACTCAAGCATTTTGCAAATCTGCTGCGCGGCGAACTGCGCAAACATGATACCGTCGGTCGCGTAGGCGGAGAAGAATTCGCGGTAGTGCTGTCCGGCATGGGGATTGCCGAGGCAAATATCTTTGCTGAGCGACTGCAAAAACGGCTTGCTGAACAGCCGCTGATTGCGGATGAAATCACCATTGCAGTAACCACAAGTATTGGCATTTCCACCATGAAGCCAACCGACCTGAATGCCGATGCATCATTGTCACGCAGCGACAAAGCACTTTATCGTGCAAAAGAAGCGGGCCGCAATCGCATTGAAATTTTCCTGGATTAGCACATGGCGGGGCTGCCACTCCCAGTCGTTCGTATAGACTATTCCGTGCTTATCCGGTTAGCGCACACAGCCACTAGATGTAGTGGTTCGTGATTTTGCATAAAGCTCGGCATACGTGGGTGCGGTGACATCGCCAGCGATGCCAAGCAGGGAACGGAAGGCGTTAAAGGGATAGAAGCGGCGGTTGAAGCGAAACGTGAACTCGTTGAGGTATGCCTGAAGATGTTGTGGACTGACACCATGATGAATGCCGCGCAGCCAGGTTTTAAGGTTGGAAAACACGAGATGAATGATGGGTATGAATTCTTCGGCAACCTGCGGATCGCCCCGTTCTGCGATGGCCACGTGGTCATAACCATGCTTGGACAGCCCGGCGTAACCGCTCCAGTCATCGGTGATGATTCTGGTGCTCGGAGCCACGACGCGTTTCACGAAACCGCCCAACGATTTGGCGCTTCGGTCCGGTACCAGTGCAAGCCGGACACGACCGGCGTACCGCGCGGTCTTCCGCTTGTTGAGACTGCCACTGCGCTGGCGCTGGCGAACTTCGACGGCACCAGCCACAATGGCCATGTCGTGAACGCCGCGCCCCTTGCCGCGCGTGCGGCCACCCACATAGGTTTCATCAGCCTCGACGACCCCGTCGGCCTCGCCGCCGATCCGGTCTTGGTCTGGACGCACCATGCCAGCGCGGAGTTTGTGAAGGATCTGGAAGGCGGTCTCGTAACGCGACAATCCGAGTTGCCTCTGAAACTGGACGGCCGACATGCCCGGTGTCTGGCTGGCAACCAGATAGGCCGCCCAGAACCACACCGAGAGTGGCGTGTGTGTGCGCTCCATGACGGTGCCGCCAGTGAGGTGGGTGTCGCGGCGGCACTTCCGGCAACGAAGTACACCGGGGCGTGTGGAGATGCGATACGGCTCACCGTGAGCCTCGCAGTGAGGGCAGATGAATCCAGCGCCCCACCGAGCGCGCTCAAGATAGGTAGCGCACGCCGCCTCATCCGGAAAGAGCCGTTGGAATTCCGGCAACGAGCGCGGAAACGGCAAATCATCCCGCTCAAGTACGTCGATAGCCACGGCTGCTCCAGCTTGATGCAGATGCTCAACATACTACCGGTAGTGGGTGTGTGTGACAACCGGATAAGCACGGACTATTCTTGCTGTTCGCATGATGCTTTCTGTCTTGACCGGCCTGAACCATTTCAGTGCCTTGATGCATAAGCCACCAATCCAGTTCGCTTGCGGTGTATGCATTGATCATTATTTTCTACTAACGCGCTAAGGAATAACTTTGTTCAAACTCATTGGTGCCTTGATAGGGTATTTCTACTTCGGAATTTTCGGCGCATTTTTCGGCTATTTTCTGGGCAGCATTATTGACCGATATCGCGCTTACGGTCTTGGTGGTGTGAATCCATTCAGTGCTAGCCAGCGCCAAGCCGTTTTTCTTGAAACGGTTTTTATTTTAATGGGAAAAGTCGCCAAGGCCGATGGCCGGGTATCGCAAGATGAAATTGCCCATGTTGAGCTGTTTATTGAAAAACTGGGTATGTCTGCCGAGCATAGACAACAGGCCATCGTGCTTTTCAAGCGTGGCACCGCACCGGACTTTGATTTAGCGCCGACTTTAAGGCAGTTTATGGCCGTGTGCGGGCAAACGCACAGCTTGAAACAGATGCTGCTGGTCTATCTGATCGTGATGGCTTTGTCTGATGGCAGCATTGATCCGGCAGAAGAACGCCTGCTGGTCGAGATTGCGCTTCAACTTGGCTATGACCACGATGCATTCAAGCGCATGCTGGATATGGTTTTGAACCAGGCACATTTCGCCACAGGACAGCCAAGCTCAACCGACGCGCTGGATGATGCCTATAAAGCATTGGGCATCGGCAGAGAGAGTAGCGATCAGGAAGTCAAGCGCGCATACCGTAAACTGATGAGTCAATATCACCCCGATAAACTCATGGGCCAGGGTGTGCCGGCAGATATGATCGCCGTGGCGACAGAGCACGCACAGGAGGTACAGGTCGCTTACGATTTGATCGTA
>JBBRFZ010000190.1:0-2929 GCA_038241165.1 Burkholderiales bacterium
TGGTCCATCTGCGACAGGTTGACCCCCACGGTGAGGCCGAGAAAATTGTGGATGCGCCCCATCCACTCGGCATCCCGCCTGGCCAGATAGTCGTTCACCGTCACCACATGCACGCCCTTGCCGGAAAGTGCATTGAGGTACGCGGGCAGGGTGGATACCAGCGTCTTGCCTTCGCCGGTGCGCATCTCGGCAATCTTGCCGTCGTGCAATACCATTCCGCCTATCAACTGGACGTCGAAGTGGCGCATTTCCAGCACGCGCTTTCCGGCTTCGCGCACCACGGCAAAGGCCTCGGACAGTAAACTATCCAGCGATTCGCCATTTTGGTGGCGTTGCTTGAATTCATCGGTTTTGGCGCGCAACTCCATATCGGTCAATTGCGCGATTTCCGGCTCCAGCGCATTGATAGCGCGAACCCTTTGCATGTATTGCTTGACCAGCCGATCATTGCGGCTGCCGAAGATTTTCTTGACCAGACGGGATATCATGAATTTTCAGGAAGTAAAATAAACAAAAAGCCAGCGCCGAGTAGGGCGATGGCTATCACACAAAAAGTACAAAATCAGCCTAGATGCAAATAGTGTTCCGGATTCTGGGGTATCCCCCGGTAGCGCACCTCAAAATGCAGGTGAGGTCCGGTGGAGCGACCGGTGCTGCCCACCGCGCCGATTCTCTGCCCCTTCATCACCACATCGCCAACCTTGACCAGCATTTTTGAAGTATGCGCGTAGCGGCTGATCAAGCCATTGCCGTGGTCGATTTCTATCATATTACCATAGCCGGCGTAACTATCCGAATAAACCACGATACCGCCTCCGGCGGCATAAATAGGCGCCCCCAGATCAGCCATGAAATCCACGCCTTCATGATATGCCTTCTGGCCGGTGAATGGGTCGATGCGCCAACCATAGTTGGAAGAATACCAGCCCGTGGTTACCGGCTGTCCGGACGGCAAGGCAACCTTCTTAGCTTCCCGCTGCACCAGCAGCGCATCCATCAGACCCATCTGATCGGACCGATTGTCCAGTTTCTGCGTTAAGGCATCAACCTGCTGGCGGAGCTCATTTATACTTATGTCATGAGCGGGCAGGCTTGATACAGCACCGCCCTGCCCCGGCACCTTGTCGAAATTGAATTCCTGCTTGCTGATACCGGACAGCTTCGCCAGGCGTTCCCCCAGGGAGTCGAGACGCAACATCTGCGACTGCATCTGGCCAAGTTTTACCGCCAATACACTGAGATTTTCCCGCATATAGGCCTGGTTTTTTGTTGTCTCGGTGCGCTGTGCGCTCAACACCAGGGATTGCAGATAAGGGTGGGGAATGTCTGCCGCATGAAATAATAGCAGGTAGGTAAAAAACACCGCCAGGAAAAGGGGAAACGCCAGGAATCCTGCTGTCACAGCCATCACCTGACCATGGCTTAACGCCAATGTCTTACCCTTTGCCAACTTGCCGGAAACTAGAATAAGATTCATAGTTCTCCTTTTATAGTTTGTTCCTAATGTCCACCCATCCAGCACATTCTTTCCTGGGCGCCGCGCCAAACTTGCAGACGCTCCTTCAGCAAGCGCAAAAACTGCAGGCGCTGCAAAATGTCTGGGATGAAATTGCGCCAAGACCACTAGCTGCGGCATCTACTGTGGGCGCAATGCACCTGCAAACGCTAATCGTTTACGCAAACAATGGCGCAGTTGCCGCAAAACTCCGGCAACTCGTGCCCAGCCTGCTTGAGAAAACCAAAAAACGGGGTTTTGAGGTTACTGCAATTCGGATCGATGTGCAAGTCGAGCCCCTGTTCCCCGTTATCAGGCAGGCCAGGCATCCCGTCTTGACGGGTTGCGCGCTGAACAGCCTGTCGCAACTGGAACAAAACCTTGAGGCTTCTCCGCTGAAAAGCGCATTACAGAATTTAATCAGTCGACATTCAGACTCAGTAAAGGATTAAGCGCCCCATCATCATCAGGGTGCCAAAAACAAGCAGAAACACCAGAGTAAACTTGAAAAGTTGCCAGGCAAACCTGAGGTAGCGCAGATCCCTAGTGAACAGGAATATTACGACGGAAACTGCAATTGCAGCAAGACCGAGGAAGGCAAGAAGCCTTAGAACCAACAAACGCTCAGGCAGCCTGGTTGTGAAGTCGCATGAATGCGGCTGGCGCATCTTCCTGGCGAGCGAAGCTGACGAACTCCCACGCCTCGGCATCCGCCATGAGTGCACGCAGCAGACGGTTGTTCAGGGCATGACCGGACTTATAACCGGAAAACGCGCCGATCAGCGGATGACCGAGCAGGTAAAGGTCGCCGATGGCATCCAGCAACTTGTGCTTGACGAACTCATCCTCGTAGCGCAACCCGTCGCTGTTCAGGACGCGGAACTCGTCCATGACGATGGCGTTATCAAGACTGCCGCCCAACGCCAAGCCCTGGGCGCGCATCGCTTCCACCTCGTGCATGAAGCCGAAGGTGCGGGCACGTGCAATTTCCTTGAGGAAGGAGGTGTCGGCAAAATCTACCGTGACGGACTGGGCTGAATGTGACAGCACCGGGTGATCAAACGCGATGGCAAGACTCAGCTTGAATCCCGGATGCGGATCGAAACGCACCCACTTGTCGCCATCCGTAACGATCACCGATTTCTTGATGCGGATGAATTTTTTTGCTGCCGGTTGTTCTTCGATGCCGGCGGACTGCAGCAAAAACACGAAAGGGGAAGCGCTGCCGTCCATGATAGGCACTTCGGGCGCGGTCAGATCGACATAGGCGTTGTCGATACCCAAGCCGGCAAAAGCGGACATCAGATGTTCGACGGTGGATACCTTGACACCGTCCCTCACCAGCGTGGAGGAAAGACGGGTCTCGCCGACACTGTCCGGTGCGGCCTTGATATCCACGGGCTCGGCCAGATCGGTGCGGCGGAACACAATGCC
>JBBRFZ010000191.1:0-2790 GCA_038241165.1 Burkholderiales bacterium
GGACCGAACAGCCAGCCCCCTGCCAGCAAGGCAAGCAGCGCTGGCGGCACGAGGCTGCGGCGAAGGTTGTCAAATAGTTTCCACACCGACAGGGCGGTGAGCGGGTTGGGTTGCCGCTTCGCCTTCGATCCGTTTGAAGCGGGCGGGCCGCTGGATTCTGGTCCTGGCACGCGCGGCAGCAGCCAGCCGGCCAGCTGCCAGTCGCCGCGTATCCAGCGGTGACGCCGGCTGGCCTCGATGGCGTAACTGGCCGGATGCTCTTCGATCAGGTCGACATCGGTCACCAGTGCAGAACGCGCATATCCGCTTTCGAGCAAGTCGTGACTGAGAATGAGATTTTCCGGAAAGCGCCCATCGACGGCCTGACGAAAGGCGTCCACATCGTAGATGCCCTTGCCGATGAACGACCCCTCGCCGAAAATATCCTGGTAGACATCCGATACTTCGCGCGTGTAGGGATCGATGCCTGACTCACCCGCAAACAGTTTGGCAAACCGTGACTGGCCTGCGCTGGTCAGGCTGATCGAAGCGCGTGGTTGCAGGATCGCATAGCCTTCGACGATGCGTCCCTTGCTGGCATCGTACACCGGCCGATTGAGCGGATGAGCGAGGTTGCCTATCAGTGTGCGAGCCGCGTCGCGGGGGAGCTGGGTATCGGTGTCCAGGGTGATGACGTATTTGATCGAAGCGAGGATGGCCGCATCACCGACAATATCCGAGAAAGCGCTTTGCGCCTCTCCCCGCAGCAAGGCATTGAACTGCTCGAGTTTGCCGCGCTTGCGCTCATAGCCCATCCACACCCGTTCGTAGGGATTCCACACCCGAGGCCGGTGGAGCAGATAGAAGATGCACGGGCGGTCCTCCTGATAGGTCTCGTTGAGCACCTGGACGGCGGCGCGCGCATGGGCGAGCAACGCGGCATCTTCCGGCAGGGTTTGCTCGGGCGCGTCAGGAAAATCCGTCAGCAGGGCAAAGAACAGATTGGGATCGCGATTGCCGAGATAGCGGATCTCCAGGGCTTCGAGTAGATCATCGATCTCTTGTGGCCTGCTCAGCAAGGTGGGGACTATCACCATGGTGCGGTGCATGTCTGGAATGCCCTGGGAAAAATCCATTCGGGGCAGCGCGCGAGGCGGCAAGACCAGCGTGACCAACAGGTTCACCAGCGCGACGGCCAGTGCCGAGGCGCCGATACTGAGGGGAATCGCAAAAAACCAGTAGCGCCAGTCAACCGGCTCGAAGCCGCCGAAAGAGAAAAGCACAGCCGATGTCGAAAGCAGCGAGAGCAACAGGATAGGTCCGAGGTAAAGGGACAGGCGGAAATGCCGGCTCGCTCGGCTGACCCGCAATTTCCACGACAAACAGCAGCCGACCGCACGTTCCAGACTCTGCCGTCCTTGATCGATCAGGAAGTATCCGACATGCGCGGTGCGGTCGTTGATACTCAACCGCTCTGCAGCAGTCTGCGCGAGAACAATGGCTGCGCGTGCCACCGCCAACTCACTGCGCGAACTACCCTTCGCCACGTCTTCGATGACATGCCGGTAGCGGTCGCGGGTGGCGAAATCCTGGCTGGCGTACATTCCCGTCGGGTCTTCACGCAATGTCTGTTCGACGACACTGAGCGACTCGACGTAATTCCTCCAGTCCATGGCGCCGATGAAACGCAGACCACCGATGCTGTTTGCGATGGAGATCTGATTGGTTGCGGCCGTTCGGCCGGCCGCCTCCGACAACTGGGTTGCAGTTACCCCCTGTTCGAGGAGTTTTTGCTCGACCCAGGTTTGAACGAACGCCATGGCGGGTCCCTGAGCCTGGAGCCGGTCGTAAAATTCCTCCACAAACGGCGCGGTCAGAGGCACATCGGCATTGGCAAACTCGGCCAGCAAGTGGATCAGCTGTTTCGGGTCTTTTTCGACCATCGCAAGCATGCGGTCTGCCCAGGTGATGGCCGCTTCGCGCTCCTCGCGCCGCCGGGCAATGCGCACCCCGACCCGGCGCAGGTTTTCCAGCAGCGCCAACTGCAGCATGATCGGGAATGCCCACAATTCGCCCAGCTTCAAAGGTTCAACGGACTGGTAGGCGGCGACGAATTGGGTGGCGTTGTCACTGTCGACACGGCCGTCCATGTGAGAGATCAGCTCCAGCGCCAAGTCATAGATGCGGGGAAAACCGGCTGACAGGCCATCAGTCAGTTGCGGCAACTGCCGGCTGTACCCGCGCGGCAGATGCCGACGCGCCAGACTGATCTGCTGCTCGATCAGATAGAAATTGTCCAGCAACCAGGCCTCTGCCGGGACGATCCGTTGTCCCTGCGTGGCTGCGGCTGTCACGACGTCATACGCAGCCAGCAGAACGCGCGCATTGTCCGCCAGTCGTGGCAGCAACCTGTCCGGCCCCGGACGCGGATCGATTCTATGCTGGCCAGCCAGCGTTACCGCGTGACGCTTCAGTTGCTCGATGCTGAACAACTCAGAGCGCAGCAACTCGGTATCCCGGTCGTTACGCGGCGCATTTCGTTTGCTCGCCGAAAATCCAAACTCTTTGATGGCTATAATGTTCTCCTCGCTCGAACTCGGCGCAGTACAGAACCCAACCCGGACCTTTCATCCTGAAAACGGATGTTAGCCACAGAATAACATGAATAAAAACTGGCGGATTCAAGCTTGAAGTGCAACCGCCTTTGCTGACGCGGTGTAGCGCTTGGTCTTGCCAAAGAATACTTCATAAGGCGACCTGAAGCCCAGCACTTTTCGAGGGCGATGGTTGAGCGCAGTGACTGCCGCCTGC
>JBBRFZ010000192.1:0-2744 GCA_038241165.1 Burkholderiales bacterium
GACGTTTGTGTTTGAGTAAAGTAGCCATCGCGAAATCATACCAGTTTCCGCAGCCGTATCAATCTGCTGAAACCCGCATTTAGTAAGGCGCTCAGGCAATTCCATGGCCATTTTTACCCACACTCTTACACGAAGACCCAATCGTATTAGTGTACCTCATGTTCAGGAATCGATTTTTTTGACGTGATCTCCTTCTCCAAAACAATTCAACTCCGGTACCTTTGGTTCAAGCCAACCGCAGCTTTGCCAAGGTAGCCAGCGCGTTTCCCCCGCTTATTTCCGGGATGATGTTCAACTCCAGCACGGTGACTGCCACGAGTTCGACGTGGCGGTCTTCCGTCTCGCGTGTTGCACCGGCAGGGCTGAAGTTCCATTGCTGGCGCACGATCTCCGTAAACGTCTTGCCGTTATCCGATGACCAGCGTAAGGCATATTCCTGTGTACGCTCAATGCCGGTCTCCTCGAACTGTAGCCAGATACGGGTCAAACTTTGTGGACGCGGGAAGATCAAACGAATCGTTTGCTTGCCGGGTGTTGCAGCACGCCATCCCGACGTCTTACCGGGCATCAAGGCCGCCTCGATGGGATGCGCGGCGTCCTCCGAGGTGATCTCGGCCTCAGCAAGTTCAGTTACAGCCAGCCAGTCCTGGTCTTCTGGTACGGTGTCATGCTTGACTTCGGTGATGGTACGTTTGCGCATTGCTGTGCCTCCTGTTTATTGGCCGGAGAGAAACTCTGACAGCCTGATGTAGCACAAAACCCGGAAAGGGTTTGGACTCGATGCAGGAAATTCTAACAAATCAGACGCGAGCCTCTGCAGGAAATCTGCAGATCAATCGAATCTGACAACATCGATTCTCTTCTCCAAAACAATTCTACTCCGGTACCTTTGGTTATTCTTTGGAATAAATTGTGGCCTGAGGTAACCCGGCTTTACCAGACAATTCGACTCCGGTACCTTTCGACTTTTTATTTGGATGCCATTTTTACCCATACTCTCACGCGAAGAGCCTTAATTCTTAAGAGTCGTGTCTTTTTCAATGCTTGCAATTCTGACTAAGGTTACAATATAAACATGAATCAGTTTTCCATATTGCTTCAGGATAATCAGTCTCTGAACGAGCAGAGTCTCTCGTATTCATTGCGCAAGAAGCCAACACAAAAAAACAGTCCGAACCCGCGAGATTTCTGGAATTCTTTGCGGGAAGCGGACTGGTTGCGCAAGGCTTGAGTGGTTATTTCCAGCCCGCGTGGGCCAATGACATTTGTGCGAAAAAGGCGGCGGTCTATACAGCTAACCACGGCAACGATCATTTTCATCTAGGGTCGGTTTCAAATGTCAAAGGCACCGATCTTCCAAGCGCATCGCTTGCTTGGGCCTCGTTTCCATGCCAAGACCTATCGCTGGCCGGCCTTGCCGACGGCATTCATGCATCACGTAGCGGCCTGGTATGGGAGTGGTTGCGCATCATTGACGAAATGCCTGCCCGTCCTCCCGTTCTCGTCGCCGAAAATGTCGCGGGATTAGTGTCGGCGGCGGGCGGCGAATACTATCGGACGTTGCATCAAGCTTTGGCGGTGCGCGGTTATGTGGTTGGCGCGATGCTGATAAACGCAGCCCGATGGGTGCCGCAATCTCGCCCCCGGATTTTTGTGGTCGCAGTTGATGCGGAGATAGCCATCCCGCAGGAGCTCCTCAGTCCCTATTTCATTCACTCATGAGCACCACAAATAATACGACCATCGGATGTTGTGCATTTGGAATATTCATTTGATTGGGAGTAAAGCGCAGTGCTTTCAGACGCCAGCGCTTTAATGTCGTTGTAGTGCATAAAACCAGACTAGGCCAATGCAGCTACCAAGAATAAAACAATTATTGATTTCACTTGATGTTTCCTTCGAACTATCCCATGCAACTTGGGGACTGCAACTTGGGGACGGAGGTTCATTCGATCGGCAGGTAAATCAATTGGGCTCCGTCCCTGAGGTATCCTATCAACGGCATTCAGCGTCCCAGAGTTCACGCTCCTTAGCAACCGTAGGAGGAGGCTCTGAACAAGGACTCCGGTAAGCACCCTTATCTGCAGGGGCGAACTGCCCAGGATCATTGCTGCGATATTGCTTAGTGGCGCTTTCGGCGCGCAAGCTGGGATATTTCGTCTGAATGAAGTCTGTGATCTGCCAAAGCGCCAGTACATTCACCAGCGTCGCCACACTTATGGCCGCGATGATCCCGACGCCGATACGCCGCAGCAGCCATTCGATTGCGCCGCCGATCACCGTAGCGGATACCGCGCCGGCGAACAGGCCAACCCCGGCGAAAAAAACAAAAAACCCCCACACGATAAGCGGCGCAAAGGAATCCCCGCCCATGGCAGGCAGATTGTGAAACGCACCCAGCAGCCATACCCATGCAACCCACGCGCCCCCGAGCAAAGGCCACAAAATGCGGGCGAACCACCAGTACGGGCTCTCGCGCTTCATCGCTTGTTCTCCGTTTGCGGCAATCCTTCAATGGCATCGCGCGCCCGGTTCAGGTGGCGTGCTGTTGTTTCGACCTTTTGCAGTTGGCAAGCAGGGGCTTGTGCGTTCCAGGACAAGCCCAAAGATTGATTGAATCCGCTGCGGAGAACAAATTTATCCAGGGGCATGATGCGCCGTTGTGTTGAGGTTGCTAGCGGGATGATCTTTTCGACCTGAAGCGATTGTCGCCGATTGCGCCATTGCATTCGAGCGCCAAGCCA
>JBBRFZ010000193.1:0-2691 GCA_038241165.1 Burkholderiales bacterium
TGGCGCGCGTGATGGAGGTGCTGCCGCTCGAGCATGCCGATGCCGTGGCGCTTGCAAGACAATTGAATGCCGCGTATTCGGAGACGCAGAGCCGCGCCGATCAGTTGCTGACGCGCATTCCCGCCGTGGAAGGCGGCGCACAGGCCATGGCGGCCATGCGTGCGCCCTCCATTGTCGCCGTGGAGCATGCCAACCGCCTGATTCTGACCGGAACGCCGAAGCAGATCGAGCAGCTCAAGGCACTCATTGGCGAAATGGATATCGCAGCCCCGACGGGCCGCAGCGCGCTCAATGCCATCCTGTTGAGCTACATCAAGGCGGAGGACGTGGCGAAGAACATCACGACACTGCTGGAAAAGACGGCTGCCCAGAACTCGGGGAGCGGAATCAAACGCAATGTGTCCGTCGAGGCGGTGCCGTCGAACAACGCACTCCTCGTCGATGCGGCGCCGGAAGACTTTCTGGAGGTCAAGCGCCTTATCGAATCCCTCGACGTGATGCCACAGCAGGTTCACATTTCCGTTCTGATCGCCGAAGTCTCCGATGGCGATGCCGAGACGCTGGGCGTCACCATGACGGCACTGAATTCGCCGAATTCAGTCGGCGATACCGTTTTCGCCGGCGCAACCCGATCCGATGCGCCGGCGTCGACAGATGCCGGCCTGCTTTCCAAGCTTTCTGCTGGACTTTTCGGGCAGGGACTTACTTTTGGAATCGCGCATGGTTCGTACAAGGATGCCAATGGCAACATCGTTGCCGACTATCCGGCGATCTTCAACCTGGACATGCTCCGCAAGAACACCAAGGTCAAAATTCTTTCCGACACCTCGCTGGGTGCACAGAACAACCACGAAGCAGAAGTGGCGATTGTCGACAACATCGGCATCCTGGAGTCTACGGTCAACGGCTCGGGCGCCAATCGGGACATCATCCAGAACATCACCCGCATGGATGTCGGCGTCAAGGTCAACATGACACCGCATGTCATTCCCGGCGGACTTGTCCGGGTGGAGCTGGAGCCGAGCATCGAGGCGGTAACGTCCAGCGGGAGCTCCTCCGGAACGGATTACGTGCCGACCATTTCCAAGCGGATGGTGAAGACGACGATGACCGTTCCCGACGGGCAGACCATTGTCATTGCCGGTCTGACCCGCAACGACGACGTCTCGATCAAGAAGAAGATTCCGTTCCTTGGTGATATTCCGCTCATCGGCTGGCTTTTCCGCTGGAATTCGAAATCAGTCCTCAAGACCAACATCCTCATCTTCGTCACGCCCCGCATCATGACGACGGCAGCCGATGCTGTCGCTATTCGTCAAGCCCAGGAGGAGCTGACGGGCCTGAAGGCCGAGGCGCTGATGGACGAACTGAAGGCTAAGCCCGTTCTGGAAATGGGAAAAGAAGGCGAGTAGAGGTAAGGCCCGCTGCGCAGGGGTGTGCAGCAGGCGGTGTTGCAGAATTTTTTAGAGGCGGCGCGCATGCCGTCGGTCAGGAGCATTCATGGAAAACAGCATCGAAACAATCTGCGTTCAAGGCGGTTGGAAACCGCATTCGGGAGAACCGCGGGTTCTGCCTATTTATCAGAGCACGACTTTCAAATACGACACCAGCGAGCAAATGGGCAGGCTCTTTGCGCTCGAGGAGAGCGGCTACTTCTACTCCCGCCTCCAGAACCCCACGTGCGACACCGTTGCGGCGAAGATCTGCGAGATGGAGGGCGGTGCGGCGGCGATGCTCACATCATCTGGACAGGCCGCGAATTTTTATGCGATTTTCAATATCGCAGGGGCGGGGGACCACATCGTGTGTTCCGCTGCGCTTTACGGCGGTACCTCAAATCTCTTCACGGTGACGATGAAGCGGATGGGAATTGAATTCACGCTCGTGGATCCCGATGTATCTGAGGAAACGCTGTCCGAAGCTTTCTGTGACAAGACCAAAGCGGTGTTCGCCGAAACGCTCTCCAATCCTTCGCTCGTGGTTCTCGACATCGAGAAGTTTGCACACCAGGCACACACGCACGGTGTCCCTTTGATTGTCGACAACACGTTCGCCACGCCCGTAAACTGCCGCCCGTTCAAATTCGGTGCCGACATCGTCACGCACTCGACCACCAAATACATGGACGGCCATGCAACGCAGGTTGGCGGTGCAATCGTCGACAGTGGAAACTTCGACTGGATGAGCCAGAAGGATAAGTTCCCGGGGCTGACCGCGCCGGATGATAGCTATCATGGGATCATCTACGCGGAGAAGTTCGGCAAGGGTGCTTATATTACGAAGGCCGTTGCCCAGCTGATGCGCGATCTGGGAGCCTGTGCAGCCCCCATGAACGCCTTCCTGCTCAATCTCGGGATCGAGTCGTTGCACGTCAGAATGCCGCGTCATTGTGAAAACGCGCTGAAGGTCGCCACGTATCTGCAAGCGCGCGATGATGTGGCGTGGGTGAATTTCCCGGGGCTTGAAAGTAATAAGTATTACGCGCTGGCGAAAAAGTACATGCCCAACGGAACCTGCGGCGTCGTGGCATTCGGCCTCAAGGGTGGCCGCAACATTGTGGAGACCTTCATCAACAGGCTCGGATTTATCGCGATCGTCACGCATGTGGCAGATGCGCGCACCTCTATTTTGCACCCGGCAAGCCATACGCACCGTCAGCTTTCCGAGGCGCAGCTCGCCGAGGCCGGGATC
>JBBRFZ010000194.1:0-2662 GCA_038241165.1 Burkholderiales bacterium
GCGCAATGAAAAATTGTTTGCCGCAATTGTCAGAACATCGTTCGGGCAACGCCGCAAGACATTGCGCAACACGCTGAAGGGATATTTGAGCGGGCAGGATTTCGACAATCTGGCTATCGATGCGCAGTTGCGCGCCGAGAACCTCGCGGTGGCAGACTTCATCAGGGTGGCGAATTACCTCAATGAGATGAAGTAGGGCTTTATCCGGCTTACGCGTGCCCAGCTTGCACCGGATATGCTTGACCCGGGTTCATATCCCGACATGCAACCCCACCGTCATCGTCTGGGCGGTAGGGATATGATAGCCGGCGATTGCGTCTTGCGTGTTCCTTGCCATAAACGCAAAGAGCTTATCGCGCCATACGGCCATTCCATGCAGCTTGCGACCGGCCAGCAGGTCGACGTGGCTGACTATATAGTGGATTTCATCCAGATCCAGGTCTAGCCCTAAATCGGCGCATGCGCCCAGATCGGAAGGAATGTTGGGTGTATGCATGAAGCCATAGTGCAGCATGATGCGATAAAACCCTTCGTCGAATTCCTCCAGTTCTATGCGCTCGTCCAGATTGACGGTGGGCATCGGTTCAATGACCACCGTCATGAGGATTACGCGTTCGTACAGGACGCCCGTGTGTCGCACCAGTTGCTGCAGCGACGGTGGAGCAGGTTCCAACCTGCTGGTAATAAATACTGCCGTGCCGGGAATGCGCGGTATCTGTTCGGCCTTCACGCGCCCGATGAACGTCTCGAGATTTGTCGTGGTATTGGCAATTTGCTCGATCAATATCCCTGAGCCCCGGCGCCATGTGGTCATTACAGTGAACAACAGCGCACCTATACACAGGGGCAACCAGCCGCCATCGGGTATGGTAAGAAAATTAGATCCCAGAAACCCCAAATCGATAGACAGAAACACCAGCAGAAAGGTTAGCGTTGCAGGCAAGCTCCAGCCACCGCGCTCGCGAGCCACGTTGAACGCCAGCACGGTCGTAATTGCCATTGTGGAGTTGACCGCCACACCATAGGCGGCGGCCAGATTGCCCGACGAACGAAATACAAGCACCAGGACAATGGCGGCTGTCATCATTATCCAGTTCACGACAGGCAAATAAATCTGCCCGCGTGCATCTGCGGAGGTCTGCTTTACGGTGAGCTGCGGAAGTTGCCCCAGTTGTATTGCCTGCCTTGTCAGCGAGAAGGCGCCCGTAATCACCGCTTGTGAAGCGATGATAGTTGCGGCCGTGGCGAGAATGATCAGGGGATAAAGTCCCCACGACGGTGCGAGATGGTAGAACGGATGCACACTTGCGGAAGGATCGGCGATCAGGATTGCGCCTTGCCCGAAATAATTGATCAGCAATGCGGGAAGGACAAAGGTAAACCACACCCTGCGAATGGGCAGGCGACCAAAATGACCCAAATCCGCGTAAAGCGCCTCTCCGCCTGTGGTGACGAGAAACACCGCATAAAGGACGAGATAACCCGTCATTCCGTTGTTCATAAAAAACTTGATCGCATACCATGGACTGACGGCAAGCAACACCTCGGGCGCCTGAAGGATGCCGCGAATACCGAGCAGGGCGAGCACGACAAACCAAACCAGAGTTATCGGGCCGAAGATGGCACCCACCTTGGCAGTTCCATGGCTCTGCACGCTGAAGAGCAGGATCAGGATGATCACGGTTATCGGAATGACATAGCTTTGGAGGGCGGGTGTGGCAAGTTTCAGACCTTCCACAGCGCTCAGTACCGAGATCGCCGGCGTGATCATCGCTCCGCCGTACAGCATGGATGCACCGAGCAATCCGAACAGAATCAGAACACGACGGATCCAGCGGGTTTGTTGCCTGTTAGGACGGAGCAGAGCCAGCAGGGCAAAGATTCCGCCTTCGCCGCGGTTGTCAGCACGCAGCACGTAGACCATGTACTTGAGCGAAATAACCAGGATCAGCGCCCAGAATATGAGCGAGAGAATACCGAGGACGTTATCAGTCGTGACTGGAATGGGATGCTTGCCGGTGAAACATTCGCGCAAAGCGTAAATAGGGCTGGTGCCAATATCCCCGTAGACTACCCCGAGCACCGCGACGGCAAGAACAGCGGAAAACTTGCCCTGTGGCGAGGCCGAAGGTGTTTGCGTCGACACCTCATTTTTGACATTCCGGCCATTTTCTATTATTGATTCGGTTGGCATTCCTGTCCTTGCTCGGTTACTGGAAAAAACAATAGCAACTTCAATCTTTGCGTGACAAAACAATAATCGTCAGGACCGTCGGCCATCCGACTGTTGAATCAGGCAGTCATACCGCCGGACCATCGTCGGCGAAGTTGCCTTGGTAAACTTCAGGGAAAAAAGTGATTGCTCCGGGCATCCCGCATTTATGGACTAATCCCTTTTCTGGATCAGTTCGATCTTGTAGCCATCAGGGTCATCAACAAATGCGATGACGGTGTTGCCGTGCTTCATCGGCCCCGCCTCGCGCACCACCTTTCCGCCAAGTTTTTTGATGTTTTCGCAGGCGGCGTACGCATCTTCCACTTCAACGGCGATGTGACCGTAGGCGTTGCCGAGGTCATATTTTTCCGTGCCCCAGTTGTGGGTGAGTTCGATTGCCGCGCCGCTGGCTTCGTCGCTGTAGCCGACAAAAGCCAGGGTGAATTT
>JBBRFZ010000195.1:0-2654 GCA_038241165.1 Burkholderiales bacterium
TGGCAATGCACGATCTCCTCTCCCGGGGGATCCTCCGGCGGTGGAACGCGCCGGGCACACTAGAATTCAGATCCGGAAGCCAGTCCATGCCAGCACGGTGATGAAAAGACCCAGCGCGAGGGCGATCCCCGCGATGGTGCGGGAGCGTGTCGGCTGGGCGAGGGACCAGGTGATGTGGTCGCGCAGCAGCCAGGGCATCGCGATGTAGTACATGCCGGCTACGATCATGACATAGGCGTAGACAATGATGACATAGCGAAAAGGCGAAGGGTGCCAGGCGGCAGCGGAGAGCATGGGCGTGGGAACCAGAACCAGGAGCCCGCCGATTGCGCGGCAGGTCAGCAACTCCGGGGTGAAGAACCATACCGATGCAATGGAGACGGGGATCAAAAGCCACAGCAGATCCCGGATGGCGGACAGGGGGCCGAGAGGCATGATGCAGAGCCAAAGCGCCGCCCAGAGAATGCAGACGGCCGAGAGAATGCGTCCGGGCCACACCCTGCGCGGAAGCGCCCGCCATGCCTTTGCCGCCGCCCGCGGAAATGCAAGCATGAGCAAGCCGAGGCTCGCAGTAACAATTCCGACGCAGGCGGAGACGGCGGAGAGCAGGTTATAGTCTGGTTTCAGTGTCATTTGAGATGAGGATGCTAAAGAGATGTCTAGTTATCAAATCCGATCCAGAAGACGAACGTGCGCTCGCGCGTGAGGTCATCGTCTTTCTGAAGCGCATTGGCGAAGTCGAGACGAACCGGGAATCCGGGAATGTCGAGGCGGATACCCGCGCCGACGCTGGATGCGTATTCGCTCAGATCGAACTCATAGGGGTCCGCCCAGACGTTCCCCATATCGTAGAACATGGCGAAACGGAGGACTTTGATGATGGGGATCGTGTATTCAATGGAAGCGTCGAGCATGCTTTGCCCGCCGATCGGACTGAATCTCGTGCCGTCGCTTTCTGCAAATATCGCCTTAGGGCCGATGTTGCGGTATTTGAATCCGCGTGCGCTTCTGCCTCCCCCCAGAAAATACCGACTTCCAATCGGCACCTCGTCGTCGGCGTACGAATCCACGACGCTTCCATGCGCTGAGAATGAAATGACATGGCCGTACCACAGCGGCTGGTAGTTCTTCCATCTCATGTCGATTTCGTAGATGTCGTAGTCACTGCCGAGTGCCGAGTTGTAAAGCGTGCCGTATGCCGTTGCCCTCGTGCCGGACTGAGGAATCATCGGATTGTCGCGCGTATCGTAGGTCCACGAGAGCCGAGCCGAGCCGAGCAAGTACGAGTCGTCTTCGTTCGTGAAGAAATAAGGTGTCTGCGGATCGTCGGCCAGATAGAACTCGTCTTGAATCACATGATCCATGCTGACCTGCTGGATCGTATAGGAGAGTCCGATACGGCCCACCCAGGGAACATGCTTGGACAGACCGACCGTGAGTCCGGTGCGCTGTTCGTCGTATTCGGTGAAGGAGCGGTTGCGCATGAATCCCGTCACCTCCAGAGCAAGACGGCGGTCCAGAAACCAGGGTTCGATGAAAGACGCTTCAAGATCCGTCGCCCTAGAGCTTACCTGCAGGCTGAGGCGTGCCTTTTGTCCTGCGCCGCGGAAATTCCTGAAATTCGTGATGTCGAAATTGCTCTGCGAGATTTCGAACATGCCGATCAGATGGTCGACTGTGGAGAAGCCGGCACCGAACATCATGGAGCCCGTGCTCTGCTCCTCCAGTTCGTAGACGAGATCGCGCGTCTTTTCATCGACGGTCAGGTCGTAGTTTCTCACGTCGGAGAAATATCCGAGGTTCTTCAGTCGCTTCTGGCTTCTTTCCGCCAGGACGCCGTTGTAGATTTCACCGGGGTTGAGTAGAATTTCCCGACGGATCACCTTGTCCTTGGTGGAGGTGTTACCCCGGATCAGGATATTACGCACGCGGGTCAGCGCCCCTTCCTTGACGGAGAAGATGATGTTGAGCGTTGCCCGGCGCGTCACGTCCGGATATGTGGATGCCTGCACCCGCGTATCCACGTAACCGCGTGAGGAGAAGAATTCCCGCACCGAAGTTTTCGCCTCTTCGATTGCGGTGAGTCCGGCGATGTCTCCGGTCTTGAGCCTGACGGATGACAGAACCATGGATTCCGGAAAAAGCGTGATGCCCTCGAATTCAATTTGGCCGACTTTGTAAATCGGGCCTTCCTTGACATCGAAGCGGATGTTCCACGTGTGTCCCGTTTTTCTCTTGATCGGGTCTGAGATCACGACATCCAGATATCCTGTGTCAAGGTACTGCTTGCGCATGTCGGACTTCATCAGCTCCAAATCAAAATCGGATACATGCTGGTCGCTGAACCACCCCGATGGATTCCACCAGGGAGATTGGCCGCTGACGCGCCTGAGCGTTCGGTCCTTGATGGCGGCGTTGCCCTTGATGTCGATCATCTTCACCTTGTTCCGGACGCCCTCGTTGATCACGAATTTGAGCCGGGCGGCTCCGGGGTTGTTTTCGATGGGGGTGAGCACGGGCGTGATGACGACATCGAAATACCGCTTTACAATATATTCTTTCTTAAGCCGCTCCGCCGCCGCGCCGACGATTTGTTCGTCTGCGAAATCCCCTGCGGCGAGCCCGACAGTTTCGAACGCCTTGGTCTTCCGGAT
>JBBRFZ010000196.1:0-2558 GCA_038241165.1 Burkholderiales bacterium
GGTACACCAAAGGCAGGCAATCCGCATCCAGCCTCCGGCTGGGCGGAATTGACACCGCCGATGGGTTCCCCGCTGCTTTGCAGCAACCCTTTCGCAGTAAGCAAACAAGTTATTCAGCAACACAGTAGTTGGTATGAAATCCGGGGAATTATTCGCGATGGTAGGGGTGATTGTGCATCAAGCTGTATGCCCGGTACAACTGTTCGGCAAGCAGCACCCGAACAAAGGCGTGGGGCAGCGTGAGTGCGGACAGCGCCAGCAGTTGTTGCGCGGATTGCCTGACCGATTCATGCAGGCCGTCCGCACCGCCGATGATGAATGCGACATCGCCCCCTTCGCGCATCCAGTCCTGCATCTGTGCTGCAAGCTGCCTGGTGGTTGGCTGTGTGCCGCGTTCATCCAGTGCGATGCGCCGACAGTTTTGCGGCAGGGCGGCGAGGATGCGCTGCGCTTCGGCCTCCATGATCTGTGCCGTGGTCTTGCCGGTGGTGCGCGGTTCGGGCTTGATTTCCAGCAGTGTTATCTGCATCTCGCGCGGCATGCGCTTGGCGTATTCGTTGAACCCCGTCGTGATCCAGTCCGGCATCTTGTGGCCGACCGAGACGATGATCAACTTCATCTTATGAATATCTCAACCGCGGAATACGCGCGTTAAAAACAATACCCGCTTGATTAACTTGTGTTTCGCGGGTACGAATCGGCATATTCCGTTCATGGACAGGGGGTTATTTGGGGGGCTGTGCCAATTTGGGCCGCGCCGCCTGTGCCTTGCTCCACAATTCCTCGAGGTTGTAGTAATCGCGGATGGCAGGTTGCATGATGTGCACCAGCACTTCACCCAGGTCCACCAGGATCCACTCACCGCTCTGTTCACCCTCGCGACCATATACGTTTTCGCCCAGTTCCTTGAGCTTGACCACCACGTTGTTGGCAAGTGCTTTGGTCTGTCTGGTGGAATTGGCACTGGCAATGATCATGCGCTCGAACATCGAGCTGAGTTTGCTGGTGTCGATCACGGTGATTTCGCTGGCTTTGACGTCCTCAAGTGCGGCGACGACGGCTTTGGTTTTTTCTTCAGTATTTAGCATGCTCGTATAAGTGATGTTGATGAATATAATCTGCCACCGTGTTCGGCAGCAGATAACGTATGCTGCGATTTTCCGCCACGCGGTTGCGTATCAGCGTGGCGGAGATCTCCAGTTTTGGAATGGCCAGTTCGGCAATCCCGCCCGCCGGTTGTTGCGATAATACCCGCGCAGCGCACAAACGTTGCTGATAATGCGACTGCAATTCCGGCGTGGCGGTATGGATACGTTCCTCCAGCGTAAATCCCGGGCGGTAACCCACCACGATGTGCGCCAGTTCAAACAATCGTTCCCATTCGTGCCAGGTATTCAATTGCAGGAAAGCGTCGCCGCCCATCAGCAGGCACAGCGGTTGATCCAACCCCAGCTCCGTGCGCAGTTCGCGCAGCGTATCCACCGTGTAGCACTTGCCGCTTCGCTCTACTTCGCGTCCATCCAGCACGAAATCGGGCTGGTCGGCAATCGCCAGCCGCACCATCGCGCTGCGATGCTGCGCGGATACCCGCGGCTCATCGCGATGCGGCGGCGTGCCGGCGGGGACGAAACGGATTTGGCTGAGATTGGCAAGTTCCAGCATCTCTTCGGCAAGTCGCAAGTGCCCATAATGTACCGGATCGAACGTCCCACCCAGAATGCCGATTGCCTTATTGCTCACTGATTGGAGTGCCGTTGAATACAAAGTCGGAATTACAATGCCAGGCGGCGGGTGTCTGCCAGCACATGCGAGAGGAACACGATAAAGCGCGCCGCTGCCGCACCGTCGATCACGCGATGATCATATGACAGCGACAGCGGCAACATCAGGCGCGCCACGAAGGTGTCATCCTGATGCATCGGCTTGATGATGGATCTGGACACCCCGAGTATCGCCACTTCCGGCGCATTGATGATGGGCGTGAAAGCCGTGCCGCCAATCCCGCCCAGACTCGAAATCGAAAAACAGCCGCCCTGCATTTCGGCTGCGGTAATCTTCTTCTGGCGTGCTCTTGCGCCGATTTCGCCCAGCTCCCTGGCCAGTTGCACGATGCCTTTTTTGTCCACATCGCGCAACACCGGCACCATCAATCCGTCCGGCGTGTCCACCGCCACACCGATATGACAATATTGTTTGAGCACCAGATTTTCGCCGTTGGCATCCAGCGAGGCGTTGAAATCAGGATATTTTTGCAAAGCGACAGCCGCGGCCTTGATCAGGAAAGCCAATGGTGTGATCTTGATATTCTGTTTTGAGTATTCGGCCCCGAGTTCCTTGCGGAAGGCTTCCATTTCGGTGATGTCGGCCTCGTCGAATTGCGTGATGTGCGGGATGGTCACCCAGTTGCGATGCAGATTCGCACCGGAGATTTTCTTGATACGCGACAGCGGCCTGATCTCGATCTCACCGAATTTGGCAAAATCCACCACCGGTGAGGGCAACACCTGCAAACCATTGCCGCCTGCAGCACCGCGCGGTTGCGCGAGCGCGGCCTTGAC
>JBBRFZ010000197.1:0-2389 GCA_038241165.1 Burkholderiales bacterium
GAGGACGGCGACTGCGCGACGGAGCGATTCCGGTTCGTGGTCGGCGAGCCAGCGGATCACCGGCAGCGTCGCCCCATGCTCGATCACGGAACCGGAGATTCTGAAGATATGCGAATCGAAGCCAGGATGCTCACCACGAAGCTTCTCCAAGAGCTGCCGGGTGCGGCCATCGCTCCAGAGGATCGCGTCGCGCACCGGTCTGCCTTGAGCGTCGATCAGCCACGCACCAATCATGTTGCCGGTCACACCGACGGCTGCGATCCGCGTCTTGTCCATAGCGGGCTGCGCCAGCAGATCGTCCAGGGCGGCGACCGCCGCCTGCCAGGTTTCCTCCATACTCGTCTCGGACCAGCCCGGATGAGGCGCGGTCAATTCTGTCCGGCGGCTGGCAGAGGTCAATTCCTGGCCTGCTCGGTCAAAAACAGCCACTTTTACGACGGAGGTGCCAATATCAATTCCGAGGAGTAAATCTGCCGTCATTCTATGTTCTCGACTCTATCTGCGATGCAAAGGAAATTATAACGCTTCAGGCCAATAAACTTGTGCTGCACGTGGGAATGGTGCGGATCATCGGTCAGTGTCATGAGCAAGTTTGGTATGGGCGTTCGAGGGTATAACTTTGTTTTGGGGAATATCCAAGCTTATGTCTCCCCTTTCTGTTTGAGATGCTCGAATGAGTCGGGCGGCGAACATCGACGCCCTATCCGTCAAATGACTGGTGCAGTGTCTATCACTTCCTTTCTGTACTTTAGCCCAAGCCCTTTTGGGTTCCTCAACCTGCTACTCCATCCTTGCATTGCCCGGATTACTTTCGTCCGGCGGACCCATGACATTTGGTCGTGTACAAAAACTTCAACGCTGCTTATAATACTTATAGTACATTTGCCCAACAAATGAGCAAATGCTTATTAATGAAATATTTTTAATATGGTCTCAAATAGCGATATCCGTTTACTCACAAAGGTGGCGGTACTTTACTACGAAAACCACCTCTCTCATCAGGAAATTGCCCGGCGACTTGGGGTTTCTCGCCAGACAATCGGACGTCTGCTGCAACGTTCCGGGGAGGCAGGGATCGTTCGGATCGAAATAGACTCCCCGCTATTCCACGTTTCCGAATTGGAACTTAAGCTAGAACAAGCCTTCGACCTCTTAGAAGTCGTGGTAGTATCGCCGCCCATCAACAGCCAGGACGCAATCAAGCGGGCGATTGGACAGGCGGCAGCCGAGTTTTTGCAGCGCCGGGTGCGAAACGGCGATATTCTTGGTGTCGCTTCGAGCACGACCATTGATCAGTGTGCCGTCCGCCTGAAGCCAGCCCACCTACCCAACCTCACCGTAGTCAGTCTGAATGGGAGCGGGCCGCGCTCTCCATCACCCACGCACAGCGAATCGATTGCCCATCAGGTAGGCAAGGCACTCGGCGGAGAGACGGTGCTGCTTCCAGCGCCGACTTTTGTCGACCGCGCCGACATCAAACAAAGCCTGCTCAGCGACTCCAATATCGCAGAGATTCTTCAGCTTGCATATCGAGCGAACATCGCGGTAGTGGGCATCGGCCCCATTTCTGAACAAGGCTCGCCTTTCCAGCAAGGTTTTGTGGATCGTGAGCTGCTCGCAACCCTGAAACGCGAAAATTGCGTCGGCGAGATTTGCGGGCACGCTTACGACCTTAACGGCGATATTTGTTCGCCTGAACTCAGCGCCCGTGCGATTGGTATTGAACTGAGTAGCCTGCGTACCAAAGAGCTTTCGGTGGCCGTGGCAGGCGGACTCCACAAACTGGATGCGATCTGGGGTGCTCTTCATGGGCGCTACGTGAATGTGTTAATTACCGATGAAGAAACGGCGCAGGGGTTATTGAAACGGAAAAACCAGAGGGAGTCTAGCGATAAATTTCCGTGACGAATTGACCGGGGAAACCATAATAGATTCTGGATGAGAGGAGGTGGCCTGGCATCGCGCGATAGCAAACGAAAAGCAGTCTCCATTTTCGCCACTATTGATTAGGGAACAAAAGACTATGAAAAAGTTAACCCGTCCTGTCATTTTAGCCTTGCTCCTCGTCTTTGTCGTGGGTTTCTCGACAGCCAATGCACAGGATGATTGGTGGAAGACCGCTGGCGCGCCGTATGCCGGCACTGTCATCCACGGCATCACCGAAAGCACGCCGCCGTCTAACTATGCTGCCAAAGAGCTTGCCACGCAGTTTGAAGCTGCGACCGGCATCAAGGTCAATCTCGAGACGACCTCCTGGGACCAGATGTACGACAAGGGCATCAAGGATATGCAGGCTAAAACCGGCATTTATGACTTTGTCTACATCGAGCAGGACATCATCTACAGCTATCTGGCGAACAACTGGCTGACCGACGTGACCCAACTGCTG
>JBBRFZ010000198.1:0-2330 GCA_038241165.1 Burkholderiales bacterium
CATGTCCAATGCCCAGACGCGGGCGTTAGAAACCCTGCTGCCGCGCTGGGGCATCCCCTACCAGGAAACCCTGCTCGATCTTGACGCAGTCTTTGGCCGTAGCGCGCCGAAAATTCTCGAAATCGGTTTCGGCATGGGAGATTCCACCGCAACAATCGCGGCGGCCCATCCGCAAAACGACTATCTCGGCATCGAGGTACACGGCCCCGGCGTCGGCAGCCTGCTCAACCAGATCGAAGCCTTTGGCCTGACCAATCTGCGCGTAATCCAGCACGATGCGGTGGAAGTGCTCAAGCACATGGTCGCCCCGAATAGCCTCGATGGCGTGCACATCTTCTTCCCCGACCCTTGGCACAAGAAAAAACACCACAAACGCCGCCTGTTCCAGCCGGCACTGGTCGCGCTGCTGTGTGAAAAACTCAAGTCCGGCGGCTATCTCCATGCCGCCACCGACTGGCAGGAATATGCCGAACACATCCTCGCCGTGCTTGCGGCCGAAACCAGGCTCGCCAACACTGCCGTCGAGTACGCCCCCAAGCCGGACTACCGTCCGCTGACCAAATTCGAGCAGCGCGGTATCAAACTCGGCCACGGGGTGTGGGATATCGTCTTCAGAAAAAAACAGGGCACGCACTGCGCACCTGAAATTGGTGCTTTGTCTCAACAATGCAGCAAGGAGCTTCACCTCCTGACATAGCCTGTTCGCATGTCAAAAATACTTACGAGCTACTTAATCCGAACTCGCCCTCCCAATTCCCGTGGCGGTGGTCGATCTTCAGCCAGCGCGGCACGAAGGCAGCAGGATTGACGATGGGGAAATCCTCCAACGGCACCTCCGTGTTGTCGCCGCCCACCGCGCATTTCTTGGTCATGACCGGCCGAAATGCGACCTGCAAGTGTGGATTGACCGGCACGAACACACGGCTGTGTGCTTTGTCCCCAAATCGCACCTTCTTGCGGATCAGGCAACTGAAATACAACTCCATTTCCACACAAAGCGGTGCTGCCAAATTTGCCATAGCCGCCTCGGCAGCTTTGCTCCATTCTATGCGTACCGGTTTATTCAGTATTTCGATGGTTGAGTGCATAGCCTAGCCCTTTTTTTGAGCGATCTTTATAGGGAACCACTAATAATCGTCATTCCCGCTTCCGCGGGGATGACAGGGTCTCGATTTTTAGAGGTGCCCTATAGTCTGTCATGATTGACTAGAAGCGATCAATGACCACCACTTCTTCCTTCGGCAACTGCCCGCCGCGCGGCCACGGCTCCTTGACTCCCTTGCCGATGGCGACGAACATGGTGATCACATGATCCTGCGGCAAATTGATGAGCTTGCCTACCGAGTCGAAGTCGAAGCCATCCATCGGACAGGAGTCGTAACCCATTTCCTTCGCCGCCAGCATCAGCGACATGGCCGCTATCCCGCACGAGCGCATGGCTTCATCGCGCTGCACCTGCTCTCTTCCGGCGTAATATTGGCCGATGGCGGGCACCATAAAATCCTGCACCGGCTGCGGCGCATTTTTCCAATACCTCCCCGGCGCTTTTTCCCACGCCTTGAGGTCTGCGCACAGCACGACCCGCAGCGAGGCATCGGTGACTTGCGACTGATCCCACGCGGCCTGTCTGATTTCCTTGCGCAACGCCGGGTCACCCACCAGTACGAAGCGCCAGTTCTGAATATTGAAGGCGGTAGGGGAAAGCAGGGCGAGCGACATCAGCTTCTCGATCTCCGTCTCGCTCATGCGGTGGTTGGGGTCATACGCCTTGATTGCACGGCGCAGCTCAATCGCTTCTGCAATATTCATGATGCCTCCTGTATTAATGATGTTAAGTATTAAAAACATGAATTCGCTGCCTGCTTTGGCGGCATGAACCAGCTCGTTCAAGGGAAATCAGTCTTCAGACGGAAAGCGTCACGCGCCGACGAGCTGCGCCTTGTAACCAAGTGTCCGCACTCTTCCCAGAAGCGAGGCGTTAGTCACTGTCTCGGAATCGTACGCGACCAGCATCAGATGGTCCCGCCCAGGATTAAAGCGTGGCGCGACAACGCCGGGAAGCGCCCGTATATTTTCCTCCAGTGCATTTCTTTGCTCCGCACTAAGCGCTTCATTGATATGCACCATTACATCGCATAGATTCATGGCCATCTCCTTTCAGAAATCGTTGTCGATCTTGAAGGCGTTGAACACGATATCCACCGCCACGTTGCGCGCGCCGTGATACACCGCATCCATGATGTCGCCATCACTCCAGCCCAACGCGCGCAGGTGGTCCAGGTCGTATTTTTCAACCAACCCGGGTGTTTTTGTTGCCTTCAGCACCAGCA
>JBBRFZ010000199.1:0-2217 GCA_038241165.1 Burkholderiales bacterium
ACCCGCTTCGGCGCAGGCCGCTACGAACAGAATCTCGCCGCACCGTTCGACCGCGCAGAATTTCTGGGCCTACAGGCCATCATGATCCAGAAAACCAATCCCGCGGAAGCGGAACAGAAATGGAGGCAAATCATGGACGATGAATCCGTCGATATCATCCACCGCATTATCGCAGCCGACAAAGCCGGCGACCGCGGCAAACTCGAGAAGCTGCTGAAAAGTCCCAATGCACCGACATTTATGAAAATGCGTTTCGACGTGCCGGGCTTCAACAAGTTCGCCTGCACACTGGACGGAAAAGTCGACGCCGCGCTTCCCGAAAAGCGGATCTACGTCTCGACAACCGGCGACGACGCCAACACCGGCGAGGAATCGTCGCCCTTTGCTTCGCTTGAAAAGGCGCGTGATCAAATCCGCAAGCTGAGGGCCGATGGCTTCAAGGATGGCGTCGCCGTCCTGCTATCCGCAGGCCGCTATGCGAGGACATCGACGTTCACGATCGACGCCCAAGACGCTGCCACGACTGATGCTGTGGTCGTTTACGCCGCCAAGCCGGGCGATGGCGATGTCGCCCTCGACGGAGGCATCCGAATCGAATGGAAGCAGTTCCAGAAGGTCACCGACGAAGCAACGCTGGCCTTGCTTCCCGCTGAAGCGCGGAACAACGTCCTGGTCGCCGACATCCCGGACGCGGCAGCAAAGCCTGCGGAGCAGAAATCTTTCGGCGTTGGCGAGCCCGGCCGGTCGATTCTGATGCTGATGGCCGACGACAAGAATTTGATGCATCCCGCGCGATGGCCGAACGACGGGTTCATCCAGTCAACGAACCCGGTGGACATCGCCCCCGGGTTGATCCCCCTTGAGGGTGCGCACGCCAGGCGATGGATGTCGGCCCCGGCACCGATGGCACATGGATACTGGATGTACACCTGGGCGGACGCCGCACTTCCGGTGGAATTCGTCGAGACCAACAGTACCTACGCCGTCAAGCTGCGCAAAGACCACACGTATGGCCTTGGCAAAACGCCCCTCTTTTATGTCTTCAACATGCTTGAAGAACTGGATGCTCCCGGCGAGTGGTTTTACGATGCGGCAAACGCGAAACTCTATGTCATACCGCTTGACGGGGCGACACCTGAATACCTGACGCTCACCGCGCTTGGAACGCCACTTGTCGAGATGACCGGAGCTCACCATGTTGAATTCCGCGGGATCTCGTTCCGCAACTCACGCTCCGATGCCGTTCGACTGCACAGCGCCACGCACGTCACCTTCAGCGGGTGCGACTTCCGCGGCATCGGCGGCACGGCGCTTGTGGCCAATGGCTGCGACGCCTTCACGCTCCGGGACTCCGCGTTCATGAACATGGGCAACGCCGCCGTGGAAGCCGGAGCCGGAGACCGCAGAACACTGAAATCCGGTAACATCAGAATACATGGCAACACATTCTCGAAGGTCGGTCAATTCGCCCGCACCTACACGCCCGGCGTGGTTATGCACGGCGTGGGGGCTGTCATCTGCCACAATGAATTCTTCGATATGCCCTCCAGCGCCATGCGCATCGAAGGCAATGACCACATCATCGAAAACAACAACGTCCACAACGTCGTGATGGAATCCGACGATCAGGGAGCCGTCGATATGTGGGGCGATCCTTCTTACCGCCGTTGCATCTTCCGGTACAACACGTTCAGCAACATCGGCAATCCGGCGGGTGCGCCGTGCGGACAATGTGCCATCCGGTTCGATGACACGATCTCGGGCATGATTGTACACGACAACACGTTTATCAACGCCTCGCGTCCGAACTTCGGTGCCGTGCAGATCCACGGTGGCAGCCACAACGTCGTCTACGCCAATGTGATTCGCGATTGCGATATCGGCATCAGCTTTTCGCCATGGGGACGCGAACGCTGGGTGAAGCAGCTCACCGAAAACAAGGAAATCGTCAACAAGATCTCCGTCAATGTGGACATCACGAAACCCCCGTATTCGACGGCCTATCCCGAGCTCTCGCGGATCATGGAAGACGTCGATCGCAACTTCATCTGGGACAACCATCTGCAAAACTGCGGCAGGACTTTCCACAGTCTGCCACCCGCCACGGAATTGATCTGGAATCTGGGCGAATAGCCCCTTGCAAAACCAGAAATAATGGTTGATCCCTTTGTGTGGGGAGCGATTCAACTTTGTTGAAATCGAACAGAATTCAGCCCG
>JBBRFZ010000200.1:0-2197 GCA_038241165.1 Burkholderiales bacterium
GTTCCACTGTGGCATTTGCGTCAAGAGATAACGCGGACGACCGTTGCCCACCTGCGTGGTCATTACGTCGATGAAGGTCGTTTGATGAAGATGCTGATTGATTTCGTCCACGTTCTGAATGGTCGCCGCCACTTTCCCACGGATGATTTGTTCTTCTCCAGCGAGCTTGAACTCGAAGGTCCGGCTCTTGGGCAAAGCGCCAACAAATTCTCCGTGTAACCTTTCTACAGACTCTCGCAGATTGTCAGCGCCAAGCCGCTCCAAGCTGCTACGCACCTGCCCTACATCGGTGAATCGGACGCCACGGCCTCGATATTGCAAAGTGCAAATCGCATCACAATCCGCGAGCACTTTCAAGAAACAACGGATTTTTTCCAATGCGCGCGGGTCAGTTTCAGATGCAATATCCGCCAAGTCTTCATCGTTTCCCAGCGTGCTTTGCAGCAATGCCTGCGTGCGATCCAGCGCAATGGAAACCGGACTTTCCTCGAGAGATAACTGATTGCCGCGAAACTCTTCCAGCTCAAAGCCGAAAGAACCGACAGCTGTATTGGTGATCAATAATTGATTTTGATCGCGGTTAGGGATAGGCCCCATCGAAGCCAACGGGGCAGCCAAAGATGCGGCAACCGAAGCCACGGCCTCGGTAAAGCTGCTGACGGCACGCATACCGAAGTCGGCGAAAATGCCGTAGCTGTCAATGACCGGCGCACCGTTAAAAGTCAGCCGGGCGCGCGCCGGTTCCCGCTCATCAACCGGGAATTCGGCCAGTTGCGTTTCAGTTGAACGCAGGCGTGCCTCGGTACTCATACGAGTAAAGCGCGCCGAGACAGGCATTCCCTCTAATTGCTCGCGCAAAAATTTTTGTTCGGCCAGCAGATGCTGACGGTCGTAGGTGTTCATGATTGCACCTCTGCAGCATCAAACTGAGCAAGCCAGTGGCTTGCCCGCACATCATCGGTTGCGGCCAGATCGATCTGCAAGAAGCCTTTCCAGGCTTGGTTTCTGCGATGCGACCACATGCTGTACCAATATGCGCTTTGCGCGACTACTACGTCGGGAGACAGCTCGTCCAGCTCAACAAAATAGGCATCGACGTAAAATTGTACCTTGGCGTGATCCAGCACCGCAATGTCGTTGTCAGATGGCATAAATTCAGCGGGCGTACGTAAAAATGTCACCACGTCGATATCTCTCGGAAAGCGGCGCTCCAGCGTTTCCACGTCCTCCAGAAAACTGCCGTCCAACCACTGAAAGCCCTCGCACACACCCATTCCGTGCAAAGTCGCCCGATAGCCCAGAAAACCGGCCAAAACTCTGCGGCGTTCCGGCGATGTGGAAAACCGCATCACCACGTCCAGCAAAGAGACCGAATAAGGTGAGCGCTGCGGACTGGTGGGTAACTCGGGATCGATGGGTGGTAATAGGCCCAAGGCGGTCCATTCGGGGATGGCAACTGTTGTCACGCGATGTCCTCCTGAACATTGGGTGTAGCGTTGACCGGGACTTTCCCTGTGAGCAGGTCGTGCATGAGGCCGTGTTTGATCTGGTGGTTTGAGAACAAGCCTTCACTGAGGGCGCGAATGTCTTGCTCCACGCCTTTTAAACGTTCGACAATTCTCACCTGCTCATCTTCATCGCAGAAAGGAAACAACAAAGCTGCCATCACCGAGTTATTCAAGCTTGGCATTGTCGTTCCAACAGCAGTACCTGTAATTTGCCGCTGCAAAAAATCTTGCCGATAAACGTAGGTTGCATAGTCAGGCCGCAAGGCACTCTGACCCAAGCGCAACAAAAAGCATCCAGTTCCGCAAACCCAGCCCTGCTCTGATGCGCTAATTTCCGCTGCTCGCGAGAGGTCGCCACGCCTGGCAATTACGATGTCACCCAAGCGCATACGGTGCCGAGCCAGTTCTTCGGCACGACCCTCGTGTATTCGCGCAATCTGCTCAGTGCCGATCAGTCCATCGTTGATATCTTGTGGCATCACGACTGGAACACCATCAACTTGGTACTCGTGTGCGTGGAGTTGGCTGCCAAAAGGCCCGGTCTGTAGATAGCCGCCACATCGCCGCAGAATATCGCCGAGCCTTTCCACCTCCCACTCCTTCGGTATCCACCCAAGCAGGGATTCTTTGTAGCGGTCGGGGGCTTGTTCGCGGGTGGGGCGGAGGTGGCCGTCGGGGGTGACGCCGCG
>JBBRFZ010000201.1:0-2052 GCA_038241165.1 Burkholderiales bacterium
TCGGCGGCAAAGGATTGCCGCCCTCCAAGTGCACAATCTTGCCACCCCCCCCGCCCACAATCCCGACCTTCCGGTCGAAAATTTCATTCGTAGGCATCTCTTTCAACTGCTCTTTTTAGGTTGAACGCTTCTGAGCGAATAAACCGAGGCCGTATCCCCAACCTGCCACGATAGTCATCACCATCTCACATATTCGAATATGTGAAATGGAGAGGCTTAAGCCACGATGTTCACGAGGCGGCCGGGGACGCAGATGATCTTGCGGACGGGACGTCCGGCAACAGCCGCCTTCACCTCTTCGTTGGCGAGTGCGAGTTCCTTCATGGCCTCTTCTCCTGCATCAGCGGACATCATCAGGCGAGCCTTGATCTTGCCGCTGACTTGCACCACGATCTCCACTTCGGAGACTCTCAGATACTGCTCGTCGAATGCGGGCCACGGGACATAGGCGATACCGCCGGGATGCCCGAGCTTCTCCCAGAGTTCCTCGCCGACATGCGGTGCAAAGGCTGACAGCATGACGACATACGCGTCGGCAGCCTCACGCGGCACCACCTTCCCCTCGCCCGAAAATCCGTTCAGGAAAATCATGAGCTGGCTGATGGCCGTATTGAGACTCAAGGTCTCAATGTCCTCCGTGACCTTCTTGATCGTCGCGTGGCAGAGTCTCGCCTGCTCCTCACTCATCGCCACATCCTCCACGGGTTGATCCATGATCATGCGATAGGATCGGCGCAGGAAGCGATAGACGCCTTCAACGCCCTGCGTGTTCCACGGCTTGACCGCATCGAGAGGCCCCATGAACATCTCGTAAAGCCGCATGCTGTCGGCACCGTATTCGCGCACGACGTCATCGGGGTTCACAACGTTCTTCAGGGATTTCGACATCTTCGCCGCAAACTCGACAAGCTTCTCGCCGGTCTCCTTGTGAACAGGACCTGTTGCCGTGAGCTCAACCTTGTCCATGGGCACGAGCGCACCGCGCCCGTCCTTGTACGAGATGCCGAGAATCATGCCCTGGTTGACAAGGCGCTGGAAGGGTTCGTTCGTTGAGACGAGTCCGAGATCGAAGAGGACTTTGTGCCAGAAGCGCGAATACAGCAGATGCAGGACGGCATGCTCGGCACCGCCGACGTAGAGATCGACTGGCATCCACGCCTTTTCCTTGGCCGGATCGATGAATGCCTGGTCGTTATGCGGATCGATGTAGCGCAGGTAGTACCAGCAGGAACCGGCCCACTGCGGCATGGTGTTCGTTTCGCGCCAACCTTGCTTGCCTGTCTTGGGGTCGGTATAGCGCAACCACTGCTTCGCCTTGGCCAGCGGCGGCTCCCCCGTGCCGGTGGGCTTGAAATCATCGAGTTCGGGAAGCGTCAGCGGCAGGTCTTCATCCGAAATCAACAGCGTGCTGCCGTCGTCCATGTTCACGACCGGGAACGGCTCGCCCCAGTAGCGCTGACGACTAAACAACCAGTCGCGCAACTTGTACTGCGTCTTGGCGCGTACGATGTCACGCGCGGCCAGCCAATCGATAGCGGCCTGCTTAGACTCTGCCACCTGCATGCCGTTGATGTCGAGGCCTTCGGCATTCGCCGAATGGATCATCTTGCCGGAGCCGGTCCAGCAGACCTCACCGGCAAGAACATCGGCGACATCCACACCGGCCGCCGCGGCTTCCGCCGCATCGGGTTCGATGATGCAGACCACCGGGAGCGAAAACTTCTGCGCGAATTCGAAGTCGCGCGTATCATGCGCCGGTACCGCCATAATGGCGCCCGTACCGTAAGTCGCCAGCACGTAGTCCGCGATCCAAATCGGATTTTTTTGTCCGTTGACCGGATTCACGGCATAGCAGCCCGTAAAAACGCCCGTCTTCTCGGTGGCAAGCTCGGTGCGATCCATGTCGCTCTTCAAACCGGCGATTCGGCAATACTCCTCGACAGCCTGCTTCTGCGAAACGGTTGTGATTCCCTTGACCAGCGTATTCTCCGGCGACAGCACCATGTAGGTCGCGCCGAAAAGCGTATCGGGACGCGTTGTATAGACGGTGAC
>JBBRFZ010000202.1:0-1821 GCA_038241165.1 Burkholderiales bacterium
GCAGCAACCGCATTCATAGCAATCCGACACATTCAAGGCAATGGCCATGTCGACATCGTCCGCCTCGATCGCGCAGGACATCTCGGAGGGGAGCAGACGCAGCGGACAGATCCGATTGCATCGTCCGCAACTGATACAGGCCATTGAGGAAAATTCGGAGACGTGCTTCGCATCGAGAACGAGAATGCCGGAGGTCGTTTTCGTGACCGAAATCGCGGTGCTTGCCACGGCAAACCCCATCATCGGTCCGCCGGAAATGATCTTGGCCGCCTTCAGCTTGCAGCCGCCAGCCGCTGTGATCAGCTCTTCGTAGCTCGTGCCGCACCGGGCGAAGAAATTTCCCGGATGGGCAATGGCTTCACCCGTGACGGTGACACAGCGTGAATCGAGCGGCCAGCCGTTGACGACGCCCTCTTTGATGGCGATGAGCGTGCCGATGTTCTCGACCACGCAGCCCACATCGGCCGGAAGACCGCCCGAAGGCACTTCGACACCCAGCGTCGCGAAAATCTGCTGCTTCTCGCTGCCCTGCGGATAATAGGTTTTGAGAATGGCGACCGAGACATCGTCATCGCAGTCGATTTTGGAGAAGGCCTCGATCGCATCCGGCTTGTTCTCCTCGATGCAGATCCAGACGGTTTTCGCGCCGAGAATTTTTCTCAGAATCTTGATTCCCTCCCAGACATCCGCCGTGCGTTCCAGCATCATCCGGTGGTCGGAGGTCAGATAGGGCTCACACTCGGCTCCGTTGACGATCAGGGTATGAACCTTCTTGTCAGGCGGCGGATTGATCTTGACGTGCGTGGGGAATCCTGCGCCGCCCATCCCGACGATGCCGGTCTCGGCAACGCGGTCGATCAGCTCCTTGACCGTGCGGGTCTCCCAGTCGGGCCGCGGCTCGATCACCTCGACGCGCTCATCTAGCCCGTCCGCCTCGATAATGCAGTGCTGGACGAGTCTGCCGACAGCAGACGGAAGCATCTCATAGCCCTTGATGACGCCGGATGTCGGAGCATGCACCGCAGCGGAGATGAAGCCGCCCGCCGTGCCGATCCTGTCGCCGCGGAGGACTTTGGCGCCGACCTCGAGCACCTGCTTGGCGGGTGCGCCAAGATGCTGGGAAAGCGGAACCTTCAGGATTTTCGGGACGGGAAGCACGACCAGTTGAGGATCGCTTGAAAGATCTTTTCTCCCCGGCGGATGTACACCGCCCTTGAACATGTTCGGAGCCTTGAATGTTTTCATATCTGACGAGATCTCAGGAAAGTTTCTCGATGCATTTCACCGGGCATTTATCCACAACGCCCTCAACCGCCACCGGCGGCTTTGTATAGTCCACGACGGCAAGCGTTCCGTTCATCATCATGGAGACGCCCCCTTCCATTTTGACGCACATGCCGCAGCCAATACACCCCTTGGAGCAGAGCTTGCGGATGACGGCACCCTTTTCGAACGACGAACAGCGGACATGGATTTTGTGGGCCGTCGGAACCATGACGATGAGATCGCGCGGACACTTCGTGACGCACATGCCGCAGCCGACGCAGACCTTGGGGTCGACGATGGCCAGCCCGTCCTGGATGGAAATGGCACCGTACGCGCACGCCCGGGCGCAACTTCCGAATCCGAGGCACCCGTACTGGCACTCCTTCCAGCCTCCGGCAACCATGTTGGCGACGGAGCAGTCCGTCACGCCATTGTATTGACTTCGGCGCTTCGCAACCGAGTGGGTGCCGCCGCACTTCACATAAGCCATCACCGGCTCGGGCGCGTTGGCCTCCTGGCCCGTGAGCAAGGCGATCACGTCCACCACATCGGAGC
>JBBRFZ010000203.1:0-1780 GCA_038241165.1 Burkholderiales bacterium
GCCATGATCGGCGTGCCGCCCATCGCGTACACATCGGACAGCGCATTGGTCGCGGCAATGCGGCCAAAATCGAACGGGTCATCGACGATGGGCATGAAAAAATCGGTGGTGGCGATGACAGCCTGCTGGTCGTTGAGACGATAAACCGCCGCGTCATCACTGCTCTCCGTGCCGACCATCAGGTTGGCAAACGGAAGTTTATCTTTGGTTTTGGCAAGAATTTCCTGCAATAAAGCCGGTGCAATTTTACAGCCGCAGCCGCCACCGTGCGACAATTGGGTTAACTTCACTTCGGACACGATTACCTCTTTCAATATGGGAACCTCTAAAAATTCAGAATTTCTGGATGCATCGCAAGGCGCACGAAGCGTAGGACCCGGGACATATCATGTGGATAGGCGAGGGGTCGAGCACCGCGCAACGCCGCGATGCGCCCTAAAAATGGATTTATAGAGGTTCACTGATGTTGTTCAGAACCGCAAACCTATCACAGCTGGGCGATTTTGACGAAATTATCGATGTGCGCACGCCGGCAGAATTCGCCGAGGACCACATTCCCGGGGCAATCAATTGCCCGGTACTTTCCGATGAGGAGCGCATCACCGTCGGAACGCTATACAAACAGGTATCGCCGTTCGAGGCACGCAAGGTGGGTGCGGCACTGATCGCAAAAAACATCGCGCATCATATGCAAACGCGCTTTCATGCGCATACCAAGTCATGGCGCCCGCTAATCTACTGCTGGCGCGGCGGGCAGCGCAGCGGCGCGATGAGTATCATCCTGGCCCAAGTGGGCTGGGCGGCGCACAAGCTGGAGGGCGGCTACAAAACCTACCGCCGCGATGTGCTGGATAAACTCGAAGCGATACCACAGAGCCTTACATTCAAAGTGGTCTGCGGCCTGACCGGCTCGGGCAAGAGCCATTTGCTCACTGCCCTGGCTGACACCGGGCAACAGGTGCTCGATCTGGAAATTCTGGCACGGCACCGCGGCTCGGTGCTGGGCCGGTTGCCCGAACAGGCGCAGCCTGCACAAAAGTGGTTCGATAGCGCACTGCTGCAAATGCTGCAGAAATTCGATCCGGATCAACCTGTTTACGTTGAAGCGGAGAGCAACAAGATCGGCCTGATCACCCTACCCCCGGCGCTGATCACCACCATGCACGCCAGCTCATGCCTGCTGGTGGAAACGCCGCTGGCCACACGCGTTGCCGGACTGCTCGGCGACTACCGTCACTACGTTGAAAATCCGGAAATCTTCATCGAACACCTGAAACCCCTGTACCGGTTTCACGGAGAAAAACAACTGGAACACTGGAGTTCGCTGATTCACCGGGGAGACTTCGAATCCATGGTCGCGGAATTGCTCACGCTGCATTACGACCCCAGCTATTTCCGCGCGACATCGAATCACTACCCAAATCTCGACAAGGCACAGCGCGTCCCGCTGGTCAGCCTGTCGGCAGATGCCCTGAAAGAAATAGCGAAGAATCTGTAGGAGCACTAAAAGTAGGCAATCTGCTATCAGCTGAAGCAGATGCAGAGTTGTCACCGGGCCCTGCCCAAAAAATACCATAACATCCGTAGGAGCGGTCCCTGCCCGCGACCCTTCGACAATCTCAGGGCGAACGGGATATAGGGGTCGCGGGCATGGCCCGCTCCTTGTATGATCCAAAGCAATCAAATTCTAGCTGATATCGCCAGTAGAATCAGAGTTTCACTGGGGAAGCCGTCCGCTCCTAAAGACAGACATAATCGTCTGAGCTTGTGTGTAGATTGG
>JBBRFZ010000204.1:0-1651 GCA_038241165.1 Burkholderiales bacterium
GCATCGCCACTCATTACCTTGCCAATTATCTCGGTTGGCGACGACTGATTGATCGTGCTCATGGCTCCTTGTCTCCCCGTGCCGTCATGCTTGCTGCATTGGGTATGAATGGCGTTCAACAATTAACGATGACATAGCCAAGAATAATCACTACTGTCCGGAGATTTCCGGGTTATCCTGCTTTAACTGCCTGAAAGAAAGCGCATAAACGATGTTCATAGGTGTCACCGATTTCAATGTGTTGGAAACTACCGGAATTTTCCGGGGGTGGTTCAATGCATACGGGGAAGCTGGTGTTCGCCCAACTGATGGATCATCTGCCGCTGCACACCTTCCGACGCTGCGTGGCCAAGTACCCTTGCCGCTATCCGACGCTCACTTTCTCGCACCTCGATCAGTTCCTGTGCATGGCCTTCGCTCAGCTGACCTACCGCGAAAGCCTGCGCGACATCGAGACCTGCCTGCGTGCGCACTCTGCCAAACTCTATCATCTGGGCATTCGCGGCGGCATTGCCCGCAGCACCCTGGCAGACGCCAACGAGAATCGCGACTGGCGCATCTATCAGGACTTTGCCCTCAGCCTGATCCAGACGGCGCGCAAACTCTACGCCGAGGACAGCTTCGGCCTGGAATTGACGCACACGGTGTATGCGCTCGACTCGACCACGATCGACTTGTGCCTGGCGCTCTTTCCCTGGGCGCGCTTTCGCAAACGCAAAGGGGCGGTCAAGCTCCATACGCTCCTCGACCTGCGGGGCAACATTCCGCCTTTCATTCATATCTCGGACGGCAAGCTCCACGATGTGAACATCCTCGATCAGATCGCTTTCGAGGCCGGCAGCTTCTACGTCATGGATCGGGGCTATATCGATTTCGCCCGGCTCCATGCCCTGCATCTGGCCCAAGCCTTCTTTGTCACGCGCGCCAAATCCAACCTTCAATACCGGCGGGTCTATTCGCATCCCGTCGACAAAACGACCGGCCTGCGTTGCGACCAGACCATCATCCTGACTGGGCCACGGCCCAGCCAGGATTACCCGGTCCAGTTGCGCCGGGTGAAGTTCTACGATGCCAAGCACGACAAGTTGCTCGTTTTCCTCACCAACAATTTCGATCTTCCCGCCCTGACCATCACCGAGCTGTACCGCTGTCGCTGGCAGGTGGAACTCTTTTTCAAATGGATCAAGCAGCATCTGCGGATCAAGGCATTTTTCGGCACCTCAGAGAACGCGGTCAAGACTCAAGTCTGGATCGCCATCGCCGTTTATGTGCTCGTCGCCATCCTCAAGAAACGGCTGAAATCCGAGGCTTCGCTCTACACAATCCTACAGATTTTAAGCCTGACTCTGTTCGAGAAAACATCACTCAATCAACTGGTTACAAATATCAAACCCAATCAGGAGGAACCGCAAATGACTAACCAATTGACTTTATTCACGGAAATCTCCGGACAGTAGTGATGGCGTTTAACAAATCTGAGCGATTGCACGTGGACAAGAACGGTTCCCCACGGGGTTGAACGGAGCCGCTATCGCGGAGAAAGGTAGCTCATCGGTCTGATCCCGTAACATAATTCATCCTCACCCCAAACGGGATTTTTTGTACTTTAACATGCGGATGAAACGATGACACCAGAATTCCCTGAACCCTT
>JBBRFZ010000205.1:0-1565 GCA_038241165.1 Burkholderiales bacterium
CAACCTCATTCGTCATCGTAACCCCACTTCCTTTCTGTTCGCAGACATCAACGCAACACCCCCTGCTCTACTCCACCGCTGCAAGCATCGGGATGACATGCTTCGACAAATCCGTGCGCGGCAACTGCTTCAGGGCGTCGAACGTGATCGCCTTCTCAACCGTGAACTTGCCGGACTGAAGCCGGCGTAGCGAGAACAGATGCCCGCCACACCCGAGCTTCTCGCCGACATCATGGCAGAGCGTCCTGACATACGTCCCCTTGGAGCACTTCACGACAATTTTGCTGTCCGGCAATCCGAACTCGGTGATCTGAAATTTGTAGATATGAACCAGACGCGCCTCACGCTCGATCGTGACGCCCTGCCGGGCCAGCTTGTACAGAGGAACACCATCCTTCTTCAAGGCAGACACCATCGGCGGCGTCTGGTAGATGTCACCGGTCAAGGTTGCCACGGCAGCGCGCACCGCCACCTCGGAAAGGCCTGAGGGATCCGCCCCCGAGATCTTCTCGCCTTCGGCATCCTGCGTGGACGTGGCGGAGCCGAGTCTCAGAAAACCTTCATACACCTTGTCTCCACCCATGATGCGGTCGGAGAGCTTCGTCCCGCGTCCCAGCAGGATGATGAGAAGTCCTGTCGCGGAGGGATCCAGCGTGCCGCCGTGTCCCGCCTTTTTGATGTTGAACATCCGCCGCACGGCGTTGACGACATCATGCGAAGTCATTCCCGCCGGCTTGTCGACGAGAAGCACCCCGTCGAGGTCATTATTTGAATAAGCGGAAGTACGTTCTGGATTCGGCAGCGTGTTGGTGTGTTCCAATTCCATGGGTCCCATCTGGTTTGTTGCGTTGGCTCAGCCTTTGACGCGTGTAATCCTGCCGCCAAGTGCGGAAATCGATGTTTCGACCGATTCGTAGCCCCGGTCGATGCTTTCTGCATTCAAAATCGTCGTGGTGCCTTGCGCACAGAGACCCGCCAGGAGCAGCGCCATGCCGGCGCGGATGTCCGGGCTGGCCATATGCGTACCCCGGAGTTGAGAGCGGCCTTTGACGACGACCCGGTGCGGATCGCATTGCACGATCTGCGCGCCCATCCCGATCAGGTTGTCAACGAAATACATCCGGCTTTCGAACATCTTCTCGAAGAACAGAATGATGCCGTCAGCCTGCGTCGCAAGCACGATCAGCACGCTGAGCAGATCCGTCGGCGTCGACGGCCAAATCCCGTCATCAATCTTCGCGATAGCGCCGAACATGTCGTTCGCGATGCGGAGTTCAATTTTGCTCGAGTCGAAGGTCAGGAGCCCGGATGCATCCCGCTTCCAGGTCACGCCAAGACGGGAAAATGGTCTTTGCAGGATCTCGAAATCCTCCTCGACCGTGTCGTCGATCTGAATACTGCCATGCGTCGCGGCCGCCGCCGCGATGAAACTGGCCGACTCAATGTAGTCAGGCTCAATCCGTGCCATCGTTCCGTGCAGCGATTCCACCCCGTCCACGACGAGCTTGTTGGTGCCCACGCCCTCGATTTTTGCGCCCATCCCGATGAGCATGCGGCAGAGATTC